>JAAZNB010000255.1 GCA_012798515.1 Chloroflexota bacterium | reverse complement strand
TCAATGAACAGCAGCACGTCCATGCCCTGGTCGCGGAAATATTCCGCCATCGAAAGCGCCGTCAGGGCGATCCGCAAACGCACCCCGGAGGGCTCGTTCATCTGGCCGAACACCATGACGGTATCCTTCATTACGCCCGATTCCAACATTTCGCGATACAGTTGGGTCCCCTCGCGCGTCCGTTCACCCACGCCGGCAAATACCGATTTGCCCTGGTGAACGGTGGCAATCGAACGGATCAACTCCATGATGATGACCGTCTTGCCCACACCGGCGCCACCGAAAATGCCTGTCTTCCCGCCTTTGGTAAAGGGAGCGATCAGATCGATCACTTTGAGGCCGGTCTCGAAGACCTCGACACGCGTGGCCTGCTGTTCGAAAGACGGCGCCGGACGGTGGATAGGATACTGGACGCTGTTGTCGACCGGGCCAAGCCCATCGACGACGTTGCCCAACACGTCGAAAATCCGACCCAGGGTTGGTGTGCCAACCGGGACGGAGATCGGTTTGTTGGTACGCCGTACGGGAATGCCGCGCTGTAGCCCATCGGTGCTTTCCATAGCCACCGTACGTGTCAGGTTATTACCCAGAAAACGCTGTACCTCCAAAATAAACGGTTCTTCCTGGTCCGGTACGAGCACTTCCAGGGCTTCGTAAATCACGGGCAGGTCATCTTCCGGGAACTGCACATCGACAACACCGCCTAAAATCTGGACCACACGCCCAGTTGCTTGATTCATAAGTTCCTCCATAACAGTCGACTAACTTTCACCTGCTGAAGACTGCGCCAATGCTTCTGCCCCGCCGGCGATATCCAGGATGTCATTGGTAATAGACTGCTGCCTGGCCTTGTTATACTCGAGTTGCAAGTTGCTCAACAATTCCCGAGCGTTATCCGTTGCGCTCCGCATGGCCACCATGCGGGCGGCGTGCTCGCTGGCCTGCGAAGACAGGATCGAGTGGAACACCTGCAAAGCGGTAAAACGTGGGATGATCTGGTCCAACAGCTCTGTCTGGTCTGGTTCGTACGAAAAAACGGAATGGTTGTTGTTATTTCCGCCTGTTTCTGCCCGCTGGGATGCCTCTTCACTGACGTCGAAGGGTAACAGCTTCCGAATTTTGACCTCCTGACGGATCATGTTGACGAACTGCGTGTAAACGATGTACACCTGGTCGTATTTACCGTCCAGGTAATCGTCCACGATCAGGCGGCCGATGGGCGAAACGTCTATAAACTTAGGCGGGGAGGGCAGATGGCTAAATTCTGCGACCAGTTTCTTGTGGCGGCGGAGTAGCATCTCTCGCCCCTTGCGCCCCACGCTGATGTAATCGACCTGCTGGCTAAAATCGGCGAAATAACGCATTGTTTCGCGGATGACATTGACGTTATACGCCCCTGCCAAACCTCGATCACCGCTGACCACCAGCACCAGCACGGCATTACTACCGGATCGTTCTTTCAAAAGCGGGTGGAGACTTTCGTGGCCTGGCTGCCCGGCAATATGTAACAACACCTTCCAGGCCTTATCCGCATATGGCTGGGAAGCGTTCACGGCCTGGATGGCTTTGCGCACGTAACTGGCGCTGACCGTTTCCAGGGCCCGTGTAACCTGTGAGATGTTTTTGATACTCCGGATTCGGAGTCGCATTTCTCGGATGGATGGCATTACCTTCTCCT
Organism: Chloroflexota bacterium; assembly: GCA_012798515.1. Classification (GTDB taxonomy): domain Bacteria; phylum Chloroflexota; class Anaerolineae; order Anaerolineales; family Anaerolineaceae; genus JAAZNB01. Next base: position 11,217 of record JAAZNB010000255.1, on the reverse strand, counting down.
AAGAATGATTTCTCAACCAGCCAACCAACCTCTACGGTTGCCGCCAGGACAAATTGAAATTCTTGATCGCCTCCCGCAGTGCCTGGTCCGTTTCTTTGGTGATCAGTTTCTTCTCGGAGATATCCTTGCCGATCTCCGGGTAATTGGTTTCCATGTAATGTAGGAGATCGCTTTCCCAGGCTTTCATCTTATCTACCGGGATCTCATCAGCCAGCCCATTGGTGCCCGCGAACAACACGATGACCTGGTCCTGCAGGGCAACCGGCGCATACTGTGCCTGTTTCAAGATCTCTTGCAGGCGCTGGCCGCGGTTCAACTGCTGTTGGGTAGCCTTATCCAGCTCTGAGCCGAATTGGGTAAAGGCTGCCAGGTCGCGATAGCCGGCCATATCCAGGCGCAGGCGAGCGGCCACCTGGCGCATGGCCTTCGTTTGCGCCGAACCACCCACCCGGGAGACGGAAATACCTACGTTGATCGCCGGACGGATGCCGGCATTGAACAGGTTGCTTTCCAGGTAAATCTGACCATCGGTAATGGAGATCACGTTGGTGGGGATGTAAGCCGACACATCGCCCAACAAGGTTTCGATGATCGGCAAAGCCGTCAGCGACCCGCCGGAGCCGGCCACCTTGACCAGTTTATATTGATCGGGCGATTCCATTGCCTGTCGTGCCGTGTCGGCGTCGTGTTCAGACCGCGGGCCGCCATACACCTTGCCGTCCACCCCATCTGCGGGTTTGGCCAGGGTCTCAGAGAAATCTTTGCCCACCACCACGTATTGATTCGCCATGCGAGCTGCCCGCTCGAGCAGGCGGGAGTGTAAATAGAACACGTCACCGGGATAGGCTTCACGACCCGGTGGGCGCCTCAGCAGCAAAGAGATCTGGCGATAGGCCCAGGCGTGTTTGGATAGGTCATCGTAGATGATCAAAGCATCCCGCCCGCTTTCCATAAACTCTTCGCCGATAGCGCAGCCGGCGTAGGGAGCAATGTATTGCAGCGCGGCCGGGTCATCCGCCGACGCCAGCACCACCACGGTGTGTTCCATGGCCCCATACTGCTCCAACATGGCAATGGTACGCGCCACAGATGCCTTCTTCTGGCCGATGGCAACGTAAATGCAGATCAGGTCTTTGCCCTTCTGGTTGATGATGGTATCGAAGGCGATGGCCGACTTTCCGGTCTGCCGGTCGCCAATGATCAACTGGCGTTGGCCGCGGCCAATCGGGATCATCGCATCGATGGCCTTGATACCGGTCTGCACCGGGGAATCGACGTCCTGTCTTTCGACAACCCCAGGGGCAATGCGCTCCAGGGGGCGATATTTGGTAAAAGATAACGGGCCTTTGCCATCGATCGGTTCGCCCAGGGGGGTCACTACCCGGCCGATCAGCCCATCTCCCACCGGGACGGAAGCAATACGCCCCAGGGAATGTACCGTCATACCTTCATTGATACCGGAATATTCTCCCAGAGTAATCACCCCAACCCGTTCCTCTTCCAGGTTGAACGCCACGCCAACGACGCCGTTTGCAAACTGAACGAGTTCCTGGGACCGCACCCCGGCCAGCCCACCGATCTGGGCAATTCCATCGCCCGCTTCAATTACAGTGCCGATATCGCGTACGTCGTACTGCGGTTGGTACGACTCAATACGTTTTTGAAGATCGCTTGCAATGCTTTTTAAAATTTGGTCAGACATCGAACCTCCAGCCAACCTTGATGCGTTTCTGCACGGTAAAATTGGAAAAAGGTTAATTGCCGCGCAAAACAAAAGAACTAGTCATAAAATAACGGCCTGTTTAAAAAACTCGGAACCAGATGTGGCCACATTGATTGTTTCGAGCACTTCCCGAGCGTATGGAGTAACTTTCAATCTTCACCAGAGTCTTAGAACGAAAACGACCGTAGGGCGTGCCGAACTCGTCCCCGGTCACCGCTCTAAATCATACCTGAAACCAGGACGATTGTCCAGTTTGGCACAAAATTATCCAGCCGTCATCCGGGGTTCGTGTAAAACGGCGCTTTTGGGATTGTACCCCCAAATGGTCCCCGGTCCGGACGAAAATTAAAATAACCCGTAAAACACAAGTGTAGTATAGGAATTCTTTTGGAGCAAGCGGCTCAATCTGGCCAGTCCAGCCTTTCTTGAACCAGGTTTTTCAGCCCCATTCCCGCCGGCTCCGGCGCCAGGAACGGGGTGCATACAATGAGAAACCAAACACCGGGGTAAAGGCGCCCAAGAAGCCACCAACCTTACCCTGGCCGTATCAGAATGTCCATAACCGGCTTCGATCCGGATCGTGGCCTTTCCTACAACGACGTGATCTCGTACAGCTCCACCAGGACTCCGTTGGCGCTTTTTGGATGGACAAAGGCCATTTTCCGTCCTTCCAATTCCAACGGGGTTTCGTTAATCAGGCGAACTTGCTTGTGTTTCAATTCATCCAACATTTCGTCAATGTTATCCACTTCCAGGCATACGTGATGCATCCCAGGCCCACGCTCCGCCAGGAATTTGGCGACTCCGCTACCTTCCTGGGTGGGCTGAACCAGCTCGATCTCGCTGTCTCCCAGGGGTAGAAAAGCAACGCTGGATTTCTGGCTGGGGACGTCCTCGACTTGTTTCACTTCGATGCCCAAAGCATCCCGCCAGAAGGCCAGGGCTCCCTCGATCTCGGGGACGACGACGGCTACGTGATGGATTCTTTTGACCTTTGCCATGTCCACACTCCATCCTTATTAATTGGAATGCCGCCGGCCGCGCGGGCCAAAGGTTGCTCCGCCTAAGCCCAGGCCAGTGGCTGGTATTCACCCCATACGTGGCGCATAGTACTACAAATCTCGCCCAGGGTCACGTCGTGCTCGACACATTCGACCAGCAGCGGCAGGAGGTTATCCGTCTGCCTGGCGGCCTGGTCCAGGCGGCCCAGCAGTTCGGCCACTTTGCCGGCCTCCCGCCGGCGGCGTAACTCTGCCAGGCGTTCCCGTTGGGTAAATTCGATCGCCGGGTCGACCTGTAAACGTTCCAGCTGAGGGCTTTCTTCCACGCTAAAGGCATTGACGCCAACCACGACCTGATCATTGAGCTCCACCGCCCGCTGGTAGCGGTAAGCCGCGTCTTGTATTTCATTCTGTACATAACCACGCTCGATGGCCTGCAAGGCGCCACCCATCTGGTCGATTTTGCGAATGTATTCCTGTGCCTGGCGCACAATCTCGCCCGTTAGCTCCTCGATGACATATGCGCCTCCCAGCGGGTCGACTATGTCGGCCACGCCGGACTCGTTGGCGATAATTTGTTGTGTACGCAGCGCCACACGTACAGATTTTTCGGTCGGCAGCCACAGCGCTTCGTCCATACTGTTGGTGTGCAGCGATTGAGTTCCGCCCAGGATGGCGGCCAGGGCCTGCAGGGTCACCCGCACGATGTTGTTTTCCGGCTGCTGCGCCGTCAGGGTGGAGCCGGCCGTCTGGGTGTGGAAACGCAGCATCATCGAGCGGGGGTCGCTGGAGCCGAAACGCTGGCGCACGATCTCGGCCCACAGATAACGCGCTGCCCGAAACTTGGCTACCTCTTCCAGAAAATTGTTATGTGCGCTGAAGAAAAAAGATAGCTGGGTGGCGAATTCGTCCACCTTGAGCCCGGCCTGTAAAGCCGCCTCCACATACGCAATAGCATTGGCCAGGGTAAAAGCCACCTCTTGAACGGCCGTCGAGCCTGCCTCACGGATGTGATAGCCGGAGATACTGATCGTGTTCCAGCGTGGCACGTTTTTCTGGCAGTATTGAAAGATGTCGGTAATCAGGCGCATGGAGGGCCGGGGTGGGTAGATATACGTTCCCCGGGCAATGTATTCTTTCAAGATGTCATTCTGGATCGTCCCCCGCAGGCGGCTCTCCTCGATGCCTCGCCGGCGGGCCAGCCCAATGTACATGGCCAGTAAGACGGCCGCCGGTGCATTGATGGTCATGCTGGTCGAGACCTTATCCAAGGGTATCTCTGCAAACAATGCTTGCATGTCATCCAGCGAAGAGATGGATACGCCCACTTTGCCTACCTCGCCGGTAGCAATGGCATCATCGGCATCATAACCGATCTGCGTCGGCAAATCAAAAGCCACGGATAGACCGGTCTGCCCTTGTTGGAGTAAATAGCGATAGCGGCGGTTGGATTCCTCCGCCGAGGCATAACCGGCATATTGGCGCATGGTCCATAGGCGGCCGCGATACATACTGGGTTGGATACCGCGAGTAAACGGGTATTCGCCGGGGAAACCCAGCCTTTCCTGATACTCGAATCGCTCGTCGGGCACACCCACCGGGGGCAGCGGGATACCGGAAGAGGTTTCGAAAACCGGCTTCCGTTCTGGAAAACGCTCGACCGCTGGTTTGAAGACCTGTTCTTCCCACCGTTCACGTTCAGATTCCACGGACATAGAAACCTCTCCACAGGTTGATATACAACAGCAGTATCAGTATACCGGGAACCACTACCAGGAAGCAGTGGAAAAATTTATGATAAACTAGAGAAGATCTTCCTTAGAATAAGGGGTAAATCGTTAATGAGCTCGTTTTTACAACTTATATTGCTATTAGCAATTATCTTATTATTTGCCAAGGCAGGCGGATACCTGAGCACACGCCTCGGCCAGCCCTCCGTGCTGGGTGAGCTGATTGTCGGTCTGGTATTAGGGCCTTCATTATTAAACATCACCCACTTGAGCTGGATCAGCGACGCTCACGTCGAAGAATCTATCTTCCACCTGGGTGAACTGGGCGTCTTGATGCTCATGTTCCTGGCCGGACTCGAACTGCACCTTTCCGATCTGGCCCGCAACACGCGCGTGTCTGCATTCGCCGGCATCCTGGGCGTAGTCGTCCCGGTTGCCCTGGGGGGGCTGGCCGGGGAACTATTTGGCATGGACTTCAACCACGCTGCCTTCCTGGGCCTGACCCTGGGCGCCACCAGCGTCTCCATCTCTGCCCAGACCCTGATCGAGCTGAAGGTCATCCGCAGCCGGGTTGGCCTGGGTCTGTTAGGCGCAGCCGTGTTCGACGATGTCCTGGTCATCTTACTGTTGTCTACCTTCCTGGCCCTGGTCAGCGGTACGGGTGGGGTGATCCAGATCTTGCTGGTGTTTCTACGCATGCTGGCTTACCTTGCCGTATCCACAGCCTTTGGTCTATGGCTGCTGCCAGCCATCACCCGCCGAGTCGCCCGCCTACCCATTAGCTTTGGCGTGGTTACCCTGGCCCTGGTAGTGATGTTCGCTTACGGCCTGGCGGCCGAAGTCGTCGGCGAGATGGCAGCCATTACCGGCACCTTCCTGGCCGGGTTGATGTTCGCTCGCACGCCCGAAAAGTCAGACATCGAGGATGGCTTCCGGGCCCTGGCCTATAGCTTTTTTGTGCCCATCTTTTTCGTCAACATTGGCTTGAGCGTCAACATCCAGACCCTGGAACTCGACACGCTCTGGTTCTTGCTCATCATCTCCGTGATCGCCGTCTTAGGCAAAATTGTTGGTGCCGGCGGGGGCGCTCGTCTGGGAAAGATGTCCTGGCGTGAATCCTTACAGCTCGGGATCGGCATGGTCTCCCGAGGTGAGGTTGGCCTGATCGTTGCACAGGTCGGTATGAACCAGGGATATCTGTCCAGCGATATCTTTTCGACCATTGTGGGAATGGTGCTGCTCACCACCCTGGTCACCCCGCCCATGTTACGGGCATCTTTCGCTCAACCTAAACCCCAGGCAGAGCTTGACGATTTACAGACAAAAGACAAACCAGAACCAAAGGTTGACCAGGAGGCTCAGTAATGTATCTCGTTCTATTCGTGCTACACAATCCCGATCGATTAGATGACTTGTTGCAGGCATGGGATGAAGTCGGAGTAAACGGAATTACAATACTGCCCAGCACCGGTCTGGCGCGCTTACGCCAGCGTAGCGTACTGCGGGACGATCTCCCCTTGATTCCCAGTCTGCACGACATCCTCTCCCACGTGGAGAATTTGAACCGCACAATTTTCACCATCGTCGATAGTGATTCCGCCGTCGACCAGGTGGTGGCGGCGACCGAATCGGTCGTCGGTGATCTGGACCTGCCCAACACCGGGATCTTGAGTGTTCTACCCCTGGCCCGGGTGTATGGCTTGCACCGCCGGAATAACGCCGGCGAGAATGGGAATTCCAGTTTATAGACCGCTCTCCAGTCACATATCCAGGTAAATCGTTACAGTGGGCGCCATGGGGCGCCCACTATATATTTAAACGATTGCACCGGGTATTTTCACTTTCCGGGGCCGCTCCCCCATGGCGATTCGCAAAGCCCTTGCCAAAATTGCCCCGGGATTGGAACGGGATCAAAAGCCGGTTTTAACTGCTTTCACGTCCTGGTTGACGCTGGACAAATCCTCTGGTAAAATCCAACCACTTTGGGCGTTGTACCCTTCGTCCAATCATTCTATAGTGATACGAAGAAAGGGCTTGACCATGAAAGTTCTCCTCATCAAAGACGTATACAAATTAGGGCGCGCGGGAGACATCAAGAAAGTAGCCGATGGTTACGGTCGGAATTTCTTGATCCCCCAGGGCCTGGCTGTGCTGGCTACCCCGGGCGCAACCCGCCAGGTGGAACGCATTCGCGAACGCGCCGCTACCCGGCGTACAGCGCTCAACAACGAAATGGGCGGCCTGTCCGAGAAGATCAACGGCCTGGTCCTGGTGTTCAGCACCAAAGCCGGTGAAACGGGCAAATTGTATGGCTCCATCACCTTGCAAATGATCGCCGATGCCCTCTCCGACAAAGCCGGCCAGATCATCGATCGCCGGTCGATCGAAGTAGAGCCCATCCGCACCCTGGGTGAACACAAGGCACACGCTCGCCTCACCGTCGACCTGGTGCCCGAATTCAAGATCATGGTCTACCGCGAAGGCGAAGTCCCGGTCGTGGTTGTCGAAGAGACCCCGGAAGAGCCGGCCCCCGCTCCGGAAGCTGAACAGGCCAGTGAAGACACGGAGGAACAGACAGCCGCCTAAAGGCAGTCCGTTCAACTGATTGCATTCAAAGCCGGCCTGACTCAGCGTGATGCTGGTTGGCCGGCTTTCATTTGACATAGAGCGCGGTTCAATGGCAAAAACGATCGGCGAAGTTCTCAAATCAGCCCGCCTGGAAAAAAATCTAACCCTCCAGCAGGTTTCCATCCAGACGCACATCCGATTGCGCTACCTGGAAGCATTGGAAAATGGCCAGCCAGACTTGCTGCCTTCCAATGTACAGGGCAGAGGGTTCCTCAGGTTGTACGCCAGTTTTCTGGGAATTCCTACCCAACCCCTCCTGGAGGGTTGGGAAAGCGGTGTGATTCCAGAACCACCCGCTGAGACGCTGTCGGTCGACGTCCCGCCGGTCGATGTTTTGCCACCAACAGCGGTCCCGGTGGAGTCTCCGGTTGAAGAACCTCCGGTTACCGAGACACCTCGTTCCAGGCGAAAAAACAGCCGGGGTAATGGACGCGTTCCCGAGCCAGAGAACAGCGCCCCCCAAGAACAGGCCGCGGCGCTTTCACCGGACGCCCCCGAAGCCCCGGAAGACGAAGTGACCCTTCCCCCGGAAGGGCCGCAGCCGCCCTCCACGTCGGACCTGATCTTCCAGGAGATCGGGGAACAACTCAAACAGCAGCGCTTAAAACTAGGCATCTCCACCACGGACGTGGAACAATACACCCACGTGCGGCTGCATTATCTGCAAGCCCTGGAGGATGGCCGCCTGGACGATTTGCCTTCGCCCGTCCAGGGGCGTGGCATGCTCAACAACTACGCCACTTTCCTCGAAATGAACGCCGACGAGCTGCTCATGCGCTTTGCCGAAGGTTTACAAGAACGCCGCGCAGAACGTTCCGAGGCCGTGCTCACTGGCCCGACCGGCCAGCCACAACCCCAGGCCCGGCGGCGCAGCGCCCCCACCCAGGCGCCCGCCTGGCGCCGCTTGATCACCCCGGACATGGTCATCGGTGGCGCGGTCATCTTGCTCTTGCTCGGGTTTGGCATCTGGAGTGCAGCCCGGGTTTCGGCCATGCGCGCCCAGGACGTAGCCGCCACGGCGCCTTCGATTTCAGACGTCTTGCAAAACGCCGACACAGCCACCCCCTTCGTTACCGAGACGGTCCAGCCCCAGAACAGCCCTCCCGAGGAAATTCCCGACTCGTTGAGCGATGCCGTTGCCAATAACAACCAGCCTGAAGCCGGCAGCGAAGAAAACCTCGTCGAAGGTACACCTACCCTTCCTTCGCTGGGCGACGCGCCCCTGCAAGTCTACATCATCGCCAGCCAGCGTGCCTGGCTGCACGTGGTCACTGACCAGAAAGTAGCCTTCAACGGACGCGTGGCCCCCGGCAACGCCTATCCGTTTACCGGAAACCAGCAGATCGAGCTGGTCACCGGCAATGCCGCCGCACTGCAAGTACTGTATAATCAAAACGATCTGGGTACCCTGGGGGACAACGGCCAGGTAGTCCACCTGATCTTCAATGCCAGTGGCATCATCACCCCCACGCCGGCCTTCAGCCCTACACCGACCATCACCCAACCGGCTACTTTGACCCCCTTGCCCAGCCCAACCGTTCCAACGGCGACCATTACGCCGCTTATTCCCAAGAAATGATACCGGTATGAGTAAAAAAACCTACTATCTCGTTTCTCTAGGCTGTGCCAAGAATACCGTGGATTCGCATTCCATGGCCGCCCTGCTCGATCAGGCCGGTTATAAAGGCGTCGACCAACCTGTGCAGGCTGAGGTGCTGGTCGTCAATACCTGCGGCTTTATCAAACCCGCCGCAGATGAATCTATTTCGGTCCTAAAGGACCTGGGCAAGAAGAAACGCCGCGACCAGCTGCTCATCGCCGCCGGTTGCCTCACCGAACGCTACCGGGAGAAGATCGTCGAGCTCGTGCCCGCTGTAGATGGCATCATCGGCACACGCCGTTGGATGGACATCGTAGACGTCATCCAGCAGACCCGCCAGGAGCGTCCCCAGCGTACCCTCTATCACTTACCGGATACGCCCACCGTAGGCGTCGACGAGACCGGTGTATTGCGCGCCGCCCGCCAGGGTGGTAGCGCCTACATCAAGATCGCCGATGGCTGCCGGCGGCCGTGCGCCTTTTGTGCCATTCCCCTCATTAAAGGCAAGAACGTCAGCCGGCCGGTAGATGCCATCCTCTCCGAAGCCCGCCTGCTGCAAGAGCAAGGCGTGCAGGAGATTATCTTGATCGCCCAGGATACCACCGATTACGGCCAGGATCTGGGTCTCAAAGAGGGCCTGGCTCACCTGCTGGAACGTCTGGTCACAGAAGTGCCCGAAATACCCTGGGTACGTATCCTGTACGCCTACCCGGGATACGTCACCGACCGCCTGATCGACGTCATGGCCGCCCATCCCCAGATCTTACCCTACCTGGATATGCCGCTACAGCACGCCCATCCACAAACGCTGCGTCGCATGCGCCGCCCGGCTAACATGGACTGGGTCTACCGCACGCTGGACAAGATGCGCACCCGGATCCCCGGGTTGGCCTTGCGCACCACGTTCATCGTCGGTTACCCGGGTGAGACCGACGAAGAGTACCAGACGCTGCTGGATTTTATCCAGGCAATCCGTTTTGACCATGTAGGCGCCTTCATGTTCTCGTTCGAGCCGGGAACGACCAGCGAGGCCCTGGGCGACCCGGTCTCCGCCGCCCTCAAGCAGGAGCGCATGGAACAGCTGATGCTCCTGCAGCAAAATATCTCCCTGGCTAATAACCAGGCCCTGGTCGGCAAAACCCTGGACGTGCTCGTCGAGGGGTACAACGACGGCATTTCAGTCGGGCGGAGCTATCGCGATGCGCCGGAGATCGATGGACTGGTCTTCCTCGACGGGCAGGCCCCCGTGGGCGAGATCGTCAAAGCGCAGATCAGCGGGGCCTTGACTCACGACCTGACCGGTACACTGATCCCCATGCAAACGCAGGTATAAACCTATGCATCCATGACGCGGACGAACCAGATTGCACTGTTGCTCAGCCTCTTGACCTTCGCCGCGTGTGCATGGATGACGCAGCGCGTCTACGAAAATGTTCCTCATCTCGAGGACGAGATTGCCTTCGTCTGGCAGGCCAGGGTCATCACCCAGGGCGAGTACGTCATCGAGACCCCCTACTGCCCAAGCTGTTTTCTGGAGCCCTTCGTGGTCGATTACCAGGGGCTACGCTTTGGCAAGTATCCCCTGGGCTGGCCGGCGGCGCTTTCCCTGGGAATCCGCCTGGGGGTCCGCCCTCTGGTGAACCCGTTTCTGGCGGGACTCAGCGTCTGGCTGGTCTATCGCCTGGCCAGCAAAGTCCTCTCCTCCCGGGCCTCTCTCCTGGCGGCGTTCTTGACCGCTACCTCGCCCTTCTTCTTGATGAACTCCATTTCGCTGCTGTCCCACACCTGGTCATTGTTCCTCACCCTGGCCTTTACCCTGGCGTGGATCGATTGCTTTATCTACCCGTCCCGGGTGCCTCGCTGGCTTACGGTGGTCACCGCGGCCGTCTGCCTGGGCGCCCTGGCCCTGACTCGCCCACTCACGGCCGTCGGCGTAGCCCTGCCCTTCGTCCTGCACGCCGCCTGGATCCTGTTCAAACAGGATTGGAGTCACAAGCGGTGGTTGTTCCTGTTCGTAGCCCTCACCGCACCGATCGCGGCCCTCGAGCTGGTCTGGCAGGCGGCCGTCACGGGCAGCCCCTGGCTGAACCCCTACAGCCTGTGGTGGCCATACGACCGTATTGGCTTTGGTCCCGGCGTCGGTCTCAACCCGGGCGGGCACAACCTGTTCTACGCGTACGTCAACGCCAAATTCAGCCTGTGGGTTGGCAACAGCGACCTGTTCGGCTGGCCTTATCTCTCGGGTATCTTTCTGCCCCTGGGATGCATCGCCCTTTACCGTCACAAACCGGCCTGGTTGATCACCGGTGTGCTCCCGGCTCTGGTGGGAGCCTATCTGTTCTACTGGATCGGTTCCTGGCTGTTTGGGCCCCGATATTACTTCGAGGGGCTGTTCAGTGCGGCCATCCTTACGGCAGCCGGGATCGAATGGCTGTTGGTTAAGCTGCGCAAAGCCTGGCCGGGCGTGAGGCTGGGCCGCCTGCGCTTTCCCTCTCCTCCGGCCACCATCACCGCAGCCCTGGTTTTCCTCCTGCT
>JAAZNB010000254.1 GCA_012798515.1 Chloroflexota bacterium | reverse complement strand
GTCACGCTGCGATCGTATTGGGCCCCTGGATCGCTGGGCAGCTGCCGCCAGGCGGCGACGCTGCGCTCCCAGTCTTCGCCCTGGGGGGCGTAGGGACGGCCCTTGAGGTACTCGAAGGTGACCTCGTCGGGCGCCATCATCCCGGCGCGCGCCCCGGCCTCGATGGACATGTTGCAGATGGTCATGCGCTCTTCCATGCTCATGTGATGCACGGCCGAGCCGGTGTATTCCAACACCGAGCCGATGCCGCCGCCCACACCGATCTTACCGATCAGGGCCAGGATGACGTCCTTGGCGGTCACGCCGGCGGGCAGCTTGCCCTCCAGGCGCACCTCGAAGGTGCCCGGCCGGCGCTGCAACAAACACTGCGTGGCCAGCACGTGTTCCACCTCGCTGGTGCCAATGCCGAAGGCCAGGGCGCCGAACGCCCCGTGCGTGGCCGTATGGCTGTCACCGCACACGATGGTCATGCCGGGCTGGGTAATGCCCAGCTCGGGGCCGATGATGTGCACCACACCCTGGCTGTTGCTGTTCAGCCCGTGCAGGTGAATGCCAAAATCACGGCAGTTGTCTTCCATCTGGCGGATCTGGCGAGCGCTCATTTCGTCGGCGAAATTGAGGCGGCTCTGCGGCGTGCCCTCCGAGCGGGTGGGCACGCCGTGGTCGATGGTGGCGACCGTGCGGTCCGGGCGGCGGACCTTGAGGTTGCGGCTGCGCAGGCCGGTGAAGGCCTGCGGCGAAGTCACTTCGTGGACGAGGTGCAGGTCGATGTACAGGACGGCCGGCGAGCCCGGCTTCTGGGTAACGACGTGCCTGTTCCAGATTTTTTCAAACAGTGTTTCGGGTGTCTTCGAGGGCTGCATAAGTTCTACCTGTACCTGAAAGAGGCCGGCCAGCCTGGCCCGCCCCCTTGGGATAGCTATCACACTCTGTGGGATAAAAAGCGGATACGTCCCAGCCGCCGGGGATGGTATTCGGCTGAGGGAATGATTCGGGGCGCCGTTCGCGCATGGGATCAATTTGAGATGATTTCTCTGGAGTCATGGCACTGCCTCCTCCTTGGCTTTCCTTTCCCCCTCTGTGATTGCCAGAAGGGGCCGTTCCTTGTGGCGAATCAAAACGTTTACGACGCTACGACCTGCTGTACTGCGGGCGCCTCTACACGGTCATACCGGCCGGTGGCGACCAACATCTTGTTCAATGCCGAGAGATAGGCCTTGGCGCTGGCCACGACGATATCGGTATCGGCGCCATAGCCGCCAAAGGTGCGCGGCTGGTCCAGGTCCTTCTGGGCATTTTGTTTCAAATCGGTCCCCTGGATGCGCACGGATACCTCGCCCAGGGCGTCGATGCCTTCGGTCACGGCGTGGATGACGAACTCTTGTAGCTCGCTGGGCTGCTGGACGATGGCATCGATGGCCTTGTAGGCCGCATCCACCGGGCCGGTGCCCATGCTGGCGTGCAGGTGCAGGTTGCCTTCGGGATCACGCAGGCGCACCGAGGCGGTGGGCATGCCCATGGTGCCACAGGAGACCTGTAAGCCGTCCAGCACGAACAGCTCGCGCGGCTGGTAGAGCTCATCGGCCACCAGGGCTTCCAGGTCGGCGTCGGTGATGGTCTTCTTCTTGTCGGCCAACAGCTTGAAGCGCTCGAAGATCACGTCCATCTCGGCCTCTTCCAGGCCATAACCCAACGAGGCCAGGCGGGCCTTGAGGGCGTGGCGCCCGGAGTGCTTCCCCAGCACCAGCTTGGACTGGGCCGCGCCGACCATCTCGGGACGCATGATCTCGTAGGTCTGGTTGTGCTTGAGCATGCCGTCCTGGTGGATGCCGGCCTCGTGGGCAAAGGCATTGCCGCCCACGATGGCCTTGTTGGGCTGTACCACGATGCCGGTATAGTTGCTGACCAGCTTGCTGAGGCGGGTGATCTGGGTGGTGTCGATGCCCGTGTTGAGGTTGTACTGGGCCGGGCGGGTGTGCAGGGCCATGACCACTTCTTCCAGGGCGGTGTTGCCGGCGCGTTCGCCGATGCCATTGATGGTCACTTCCGCCTGGCGGGCGCCGGCATCCAGGCCGGCCAGGGTGTTAGCCGTGGCCAGGCCCAGGTCGTTGTGGCAGTGCACCGAAACCACGCAGTTCTCGATACCGCGGGTGTTACGCATGATGTTGCTGATCAGCTGGCCAAACTCTTCCGGGATGGTGTAGCCCACCGTGTCCGGGATGTTGAGCGTGGTCGCCCCGGCCTGGATGGCCTCTTCCAGCACCACGTAGAGGAATTCAGGATCGCTGCGGCCGGCGTCTTCCGGGCTGTATTCCACGTCGTCGCACAGGCTGCGGGCCAGCGAGACCATCTCGCGCACGCGCCGCAGGACCTCTTCGCGGTCCATCTTCAGCTTGTACTTCATGTGGATTTCGGAAGTCGCCAAAAAAGTGTGGATGCGCGGGCGAGCCGCAAATCGCACGGCTTCCCAGGCTTTTTCGATGTCGCCCCGGGTCGCCCGCGCCAATCCACAGATGACCGGCGGCTGGCGCCCATCCACCCCATTGCCGACCTCCACGGCAATGCGGCGGACGGCTTCCAGATCGTCCGGAGAAGCGGCCGGGAAACCGGCCTCCATAATATCCACCCCCAGCCGCGCCAGGCCGCGAGCGACTTCCAGCTTTTCCGTACTGGTCATCGTCGCGCCGGGCGACTGTTCACCGTCGCGCAGGGTGGTATCAAAAATCCGTACGTAATTGGACTGCATAAAACTCTCCTCCAGGCGATTGCACTACTGCAACTTACTTGCCCCAGTTTTCCGGGCGCAGGGAGCGTACTTTGGCGCCCGCCTGCCACAACTCTGATTCGCGCATGTCTTTCAGCTCTGCATCCAGCTTTTCTTTGTAATCCGGGGCGCTGTTGGCCTCGATCACCACGCGTGTCTCTTCACCGGAAGCCACGCTCTGGTACAGCTTCTCAAAGACCGGCAGGGTGGACTCGCGGAACTGGTGGCGCCAGTCCAGCGCGCCGCGCTGGGCGGTGGTGCTGCAGTTGGCGTACATCCAGTCCATACCGTTCTGGGCCACCAGGCGGATCAGGCTCTGGGTCAGCTCTTCTACGGTCTCGTTGAAGGCCTCACTGGGGGAGTGGCCGTGCTGGCGCAGGACCTGGTACTGGGCTTCGATGATCCCGGCCAGGGCGCCCATCAATACGCCGCGCTCGCCGGTCAGGTCACTGTAGACTTCGTGTTTGAAAGTGGTGCTGAACAGGTAGCCCGAGCCGATGGCGATGCCCAGGGCCAGGGTGCGCTCCTTGGCGCGGCCGGTGTAATCCTGCTCGACGGCGAAGCTGCTGTTGATGCCGCTGCCATCCAGGAAGTTAGCGCGTACGCTGGTGCCGGAGCCCTTGGGGGCCACCAGTACCACGTCGACGTAGTCGGGCGGGATGACGCCGGTCTGGTCGCTGTAGACGATGGCAAAGCCGTGTGAGAAGTACAGGGCGTCGCCCTTCTTCAAGCAGCCCTTGATGTTGGGCCACATGAGCTTCTGGCCGGCATCGGAGATCAGGTACTGGATGGTCGTGCCGCGTTCAGTGGCCTCTTCCAAGGAGAAGAGAGTCTCACCCGGCACCCAGCCGTCCTTGATCGCTTTCTTCCACGAACGGCCATCGGGCGTGGCGCCTACGATGACACGGATGCCGTTGTCGCGCATGTTCAACGCCTGGGCCGGGCCCTGTACGCCGTAACCAAGCACTGCCACCGTTTCATCTTTCAAGACCTGGCGCGCCTTTTCGAGGGGGAACTCCCCGCGGGTGACCACTTCTTCTTCAACGCCACTGAAAGTCATCTTAGCCATACAAAGTCTCCTGTGTTTCAAAATAATTTCTTTTTTTCCAAAGCGAGTCAGGCTTCCATAACTGCCTAGATGAAAGGACGCCCGCCCGTAAAAAAGTCGCCGGAAAGGGAAAAAGCCTCAATTGGAGAGGACGTTTTCCGTCTGAACCATCTTCCAGTTCACCGCGTGGGGGTGAAAGGCATCTACGCCGCGCGCCATGGTGACCAGGCCGGTACGGGCCATCTCGATGATGCCCAGGGGGCGCAGCACGTCGACGAAGCCTTCGATCTTTTCCTCGTCGCCGGTGATCTCGATGATCAAAGAGTTGTTGGCCACGTCTACGATACGAGCGCGGAATACGTCCACCACCTGCATCACATGGGTGCGGTTCTCCGGGCTGGCGTTGACTTTGATCATGGCCAGGTCACGCGTGACGCTGGGCACCTTGGTGAGGTCGAAGACCTGGATGACGTTGACCAGTTTGTACAGGTACGCCACCAGGCGCTCGGTGTTGGTATCGTCGGTATCGACCACGATGGTCATGCGGGATACGCCGGGGGTCTCGGTATGCCCGACGGTCAGTGATTCGATGTTGAACGCCCGGCGCCGGAACAGGGATGCCACCCGGTTCAAGACGCCCGGTTTATCTTCCACTAAAGCCACGAGGGTATGTCGCATTCTCTTCATCTCCCTTTACAGATCGCGATCCGCTTCTTCGAACACCCGGTTGGGCATGGGCCGCCGGATCATATTGTGCAGGTCCGCACCGGCGGGCACCATCGGGTAGACGCTGTCTTCTTTCTCCACCCGGAAGTCGATCACCACGGTGCCTTCGGTCTCCTGGGCGCCGCGGATGGCGCTTTCCACCTGCGAACGCTCGGTCACACGCATGCCGGTCAGGCCGTGGGCCTCGGCCAGTTTGACAAAATCGGGGCTGCGCATGGGAGTGGCCGAGTAACGCCGGTCGTAGAAGAACTCCTGCCACTGGCGCACCATACCCAGGTAGCCGTTGTTGATGATGGCCACGTTGACCTTGATGCCTTCCTGCGCCGCGGTGGAGAGCTCCGCCGCCGTCATCTGGAAGCCGCCGTCGCCGACGATGGTCCACACCTGGCGGTCAGGCTGGGCGAACTTGGCGCCGATGGCCGAGGGCAGGCCAAAGCCCATGGTCCCCAGGCCGCCCGAGGTGAGGAAGGTGCGCGGGCAGCTGGTCTTGTAATACTGGGCAGCCCACATCTGGTGCTGGCCGACGTCGGTGGTGATGATGGTGTGCTCGTCGGTGAAGCGCCACAGGTCGTTGATCACGTGGGCGGCGTACAGGTGGCCGTCGTCGGGCAGGTTCTGGATGTCGCGCACGGCGCTGTCGCCCTTCATCTCGTCGATGTAATCCAGCCACTCCCGGTGTTCCACCGGCTGGACATACTCGAGCAGCTGCTGCAGGGTCTCGCGCAGGTCGCCGATGAGGGCCACGTCTACGTGCACGTTCTTGTTAATTTCAGAAGGATCGATGTCGCAATGGATCTTGTACGAATGGGGGGCGTAGGTCTTCAGGTTGCCGGTCACGCGGTCGTCGAAACGCATCCCGAAGGCCAGCAGCAGGTCGGCTTCCTGGATCATGTTGTTGACCCAGGCCTCGCCGTGCATGCCCATCATGCCCATGTTCAAAGGATGCCCGGCCGGGATGGCCCCCAGGCCGAGCAAGGTCAAAGCAATGGGAGTGCGGGTGCGCTCGGCGAACTCACGCAGCTCGTTCATGGCCCCGCTGAGCATCACGCCGCTGCCGGCCAGGATGACCGGCCGTTCGGCCTTCTGGATCAGCTCCATGGCCCGCTCGAAGTCGGCCGAGGTGGGGCGCAGGTCGGGGCGATAGCCGCGCATTTGCAGCGGGCTGTCGTCGTACTGCCAATGGATGGCTTCTTGCTGGGCGTCCTTGGTGATGTCCACCAACACGGGGCCCGGCCGGCCGGTCTTGGCGATGTAGAAGGCCTCGCGGATGGCGTGGCTGATCTCGTGCACGTCGGTAACCAGGTAATTGTGCTTGGTGATCGGCAGGGTGATGCCGGTCACGTCGGTTTCCTGGAAAGCGTCGTAGCCCAACAGGCGGGCCGGTACCTGGCCGGTGATGAATACGGTGGGAGACGAATCCATCATCGCCGTGGCAATGCCCGTGACCAGGTTGGTGGCGCCGGGGCCTGAGGTGGCCAGGGCCACGCCCACCCGCCCGGAAGCCCGGGCGTAGGCATCGGCCATATGGGATGCGCCTTGCTCGTGACGCACCAAAACGTGATGGATCCCCGGATAATCGATCATGGCATCATAGATAGGCAGGTTCTGGCCTCCCGGATAGCCAAAGACCACATCCACGCCCTCTCGCACCAGGCTCTCCCACATGATTTGCGCTCCGGTTAATTTCATTCTTCCTCCAATAAATAATCAAGACGGATCTGACAGCGGTTGAAAGGGCTTTCCCGCGGAAAGGCCCTCCGGTTGGCTTAGAAATCGTTCTCTAATACGGCGCCATGGTCGGCGCTGGTCACAAAATGAGCATAACGGCGCAGCCAGCGGCTCTGGATGGTGGATTTAAAGGGCGGCAGGGCCGCCAGGCGCTGCTGGATTTCCGCGTCGGACAGGTGCACGTCCAGCGTGCAGGCCTGCAAGTCAAACTCGATCACGTCGCCCGGGCAGAGGGCGGCAATCGGGCCGCGGGCGGCCGCTTCGGGCGAGACGTGGCCGATGCAGGCGCCGCGCGTGCCGCCGGAGAAGCGCCCGTCGGTAATCAGGGCCACCTTGTCGCCCAGTCCCATGCCCATCAGGGCGCTGGTCGGGCTGAGCATTTCCTGCATGCCGGGGCCGCCCTTGGGGCCTTCGTAGCGGATGACCACCACGTCGCCGGCGTGTACTTCACCGGCCAGGATGCCGGCCTGGGCCGCATCCTGCGACTCGTAGATACGCGCCGGGCCGCTGAACTTCCACATGCCCGGGTTGACCCCGCCGGTCTTGATCACGGCGCCGTCTGGGGCCAGGTTACCGAACAGGACGGCCAGGCCGCCGCGCTGAGAATGGGCGTTGCTCGCCCGGCGGATGACCTCTTCGTCCTTGATCTCGGCCGCCGCCAGCATGGCGCCGAAGGGTTTCCCGGTCACGGTGGGGCGGTCCAGGTGCAGCAGGCCGGTGGCCGCCTGTACCTCTTTGAGGATGGCCGGCACGCCGCCGGCGCGATGGACGTCGTCCATGTGCCAGCGCCCGGCCGGGCTGACCTTGCACAGGTGGGGAACCTGGCCGGAGATTTGATTGAGACGTTCGAGGGGATAATCGAGGCCGGCTTCGTGAGCGATGGCCATGCCGTGCAGAATGGTGTTGGTGGAGCCGCCCATGGCCATGTCGAGGGCATAGGCGTCGTCGAAAGCTTCCAGGGTGGCGATGCTGCGCGGCGTGACCTGCTTCTCGACCAGGTCCAGGATGCGCGCCCCGGCCTGCCTGGCCAGGGCTTCACGCTCGGGTGTGTTGGCCAGGATGCTGCCGTTGTAGGGCAGGGCCAGCCCCAGGGCTTCCAGCAGGCAGTTCATGCTGTTGGCCGTGAACATGCCCGAGCACGAACCGCAGGAAGGGCAGGCGAAGTCTTCCAGCATCTTGAGACGGCGCTCGTCGATCTTCCCGCTGCGGTAGGCGCCCACGCCTTCGAAAACTGTGATCAGATCGACCGGTTCCCCCTCCGGGGTCATCCCGGTCGCCATGGGCCCGCCCGAGATAAAAATCGCCGGGATGTTGGTGCGCATGGCCGCCATAATCATCCCGGGTACGATTTTGTCGCAGTTGGGTATGCACACCATTCCGTCGAAACGGTGTGCATCGATCATGGTCTCGATACAGTCCGCGATCAGCTCGCGCGAGGGCAGCGAATATTTCATCCCGATGTGCCCCATGGCAATCCCATCGTCTACTGCGATGGTATTGAATTCAAACGGTACACCGCCGGCGGCGCGTACGGCTTCTTTGACCAGGCGACCGAAAGACTGTAAGTGTACGTGGCCGGGTACGATATCTACGTATGAATTGACAATGGCGATGAAAGGCTTGCCCATATCGGCATCGGTGACGCCGGTTGCTTTCAGCAGCGCACGGTGCGGGGCGTGTTCGAAACCACTTTTGATCTGATCAGAGCGCAATTTAATCCTCCTGAACATAAAAAAACCGCCCGGTTTGGGCGGTTTTTATTTCCTTCGCTTATGTGGGTACTATGTCCGTTTCGTGTACCTGGTGACTCCCGCCCAAACTGGATTACGGTGACTAATAATTAGTACCGCTACAAGAATAAGGACCAGAATGGAAAGGGAGAGGGCCAAGTTAAACATGATTGGTTTTCTTTATCTTCTCGGGGTTGCCGGCATGGAATAGTGTACCAACAACAAACTTCGCTCTATAGTACAAACATTAACGGGAATTGTCAATACCCCAAATAAAAATCGAGGTTAATGATTGGTAAGGAGACGGTTAATACCCGTTCGCGATGCGGTTGGGGGGAAAAGGACGGGTGGGCCCTTTCCTCCCCCCGCCTGTCCATTGAAAATGGGGGAGGAAAGGGCGCGATCCCTTTTTTCGCCGGGCGGGATTCCGGCCCGCTACACTTCCCCGCCGCCCAGCCGGAGGGCGTAATCCACGATCAGGCCGGGGATGTCCACCCCGGTGAGGGGCACGGTGGAATGGTACTCCATGGTGTGGTTGACCTCATTGACCAGGTAGCCGCGCTGGGTGTCTTCCAGCACGTCGATGGCCAGCACGCCGCCGCCCACGGCCTGGGCCGCGGCCTGGCTGATGCGGTCCAGCTCGGGATCCACCGGGCAGACCTCGGCCAACCCACCCCGGGCGGTGTTGGTGATCCAATGTGCCGAAGAGCGGTAGATGGCGCACACCGTACGGTCGCCGATGACAAAACTGCGGATGTCGCGCCCGGGTTTGCGGATGAACTCCTGGATGTAAAACATGGAATGCTGCACCGAGCCCAGGACGCCCTTGTGCTCCAGGATGGCTTCGGCGGCGTCGCGATCGTTGACCCGCGCCAGCAGGCGGCCCCACGAGCCGACCACTGGCTTGAGCACCACCGGGTACCCGATGGTCTCGATGGCCTCCAGGGCCGTCTCCCGGTCGAAGGCCATCCACACCCGGGGCTGGGGCACGCCGGCCTGCTGCAGGGCCAGCGAAGTATTGAGCTTGTCGCCGCACACCTCGGCCACGCGGGCCAGGTTGACCGTGGGGATGCCCCAGGCGTTGAGCACGCGCGAAATGTACAGCCCGGTGGTGTACGACAGGCTGCGCTCTAGCACCACGTCGTATTGCTGCCAGCGGGAGGGGTCGTCCAGGCACAGCAGCGCCTGGCGGTCGTCGATGCGGTCGTAGGCGATGCCGCGCCGCTCCAAATTTTCAAAAATCCAGCGCTCTTCCACGCGCACGCGTGAGCACAAGACGGCTAATTTCATCTCACACCTCAATCATCGATATCACGTCCATGGCACGGGGCCGGGGCCCCGATCACGTCAATTTGCTCACGCCAGGCGGGCCAGGATGGCGCCCGTCACCGTCTCGGTGCGCAGGGGCGCGGCCGGGTCCAGGTCTTGCGCCCAGGCCTGCGCCACGGCCGCCTCGACCCGGGCGGCCCGCTCGGGCATCTGCCAGGCATAGCGCAGCAGCAGCGCCGCGCTGAGGATGGCGGCGGTCGGGTTGGCGATGCCCTGCCCGGCAATGTCGGGCGCCGAACCGTGCACCGGCTCGGCCAGGGCAGCTTCGTCGCCCCAGTTGAGCGAGGCCGCCAGGCCCATACCGCCGCACCAGGTAGCGGCCGCGTCGGAGAGGATGTCGCCGAACAGGTTGGTGGTCACCAGCACGTCCAGCGTTTCGGGCTGCGCGGCGATCTTGAAGGCGGCCGTGTCCACCAGCAGCTCGTCGACCTGCCAGTCGTCGCCGGGGCCGCGCTGCTCCTCGACCACCTGGCGTACGCTGTCGCGAAACAGGCCGTCGCTGAGGGGCAGGATGTTGGCCTTGTGCACGATGGTCAGCCGGCGGCGGCCGGTGGAATGCATCAACTGGGCCGCCCGGCGGCCGATGCGCAGCGAAGCGCGGCGGGTGATGACCCGCTCGGCAATGGCCACGTCGCCTTCCAGGCGCTCGCGCCCGGCGTACAGGCCCTCGGTGTTCTCGCGCACCACGACCAGGTCCACCCCCGGGCGGGGCGAGACGCGCGGCAGGCTGCGCACGGGGCGCAGGTTGGCGTACAGGTCCAGCTCCTGGCGCAGGGTGAGGATGGCGCTGCGGTAGCCAACCACCCGCCGCGCCGGCGAGGACACCGCCCCGAACAGGGCGGCGCGGCAGGCGCGCACGATCTCCAGCGTGGCCGGGGGAACGGAGATCCCCTGGCGCTGGAAGGTTTCCCAGCCGGCCTCGGCCGGTTGGACGCTCAGGCCGGGGGTGACCGCCTGCAGCACGGCCACGGCGGGCGGGATGACCTCCCGCCCGATGCCGTCGCCCGGGATGACGCACAGATCGGGCATAGCCTAGGCCTCCCCGGGGAAGTGTCCGTGCAGGCGCACGTAGGGCACGATGCCGCCGGCCTCGACCACCTGGCGGGCAAAGTCGGGCAGGTCGGGCAGCGGCAAGACCTGCTCGCCGCGCACGATCTGCCGCCCGGGCAGGTCCAGGGCAATCTGGTCGCCATCCTGCAGGGCCTGCACGATGTCAGGCGCCACGTACACGGGGATACCCAGGTTGATAGCGTTGCGGAAGAAGATGCGCGCAAAGCTCAGGGCGATGACTGCCCCCACCTGGCGGCGGCGCAGGGCCTCGACGGCGTATTCGCGGGACGAGCCACAGCCGAAGTTCTCCTGGGCCACGATGATGTCGCCCGGTTGGGCGGTCTGGGCAAATTCCGGGCGGGCCTCGATGAAAGCTGCCTCGCCGACGTCGGCGCCGGGGCGCATATAAGGTGCGTAACGGCCGGGGACGATCTGGTCGGTGTCCACGTCGGCGCCAAATTTCCATACTTTCGCCATGATCATGCTCCTCTACTCACTAAAGTCGGGTTTATAAATCGGCCGGGCCGCTGATGCAGCCGCGCACCGCCGTGGCCGCGGCCACCGACGCGGAAGCCAGGTAAATACGCGCCTCGGGAGAACCCATGCGCCCCTTGAAATTACGGTTGCCGGTGGACA
This sequence comes from Chloroflexota bacterium, assembly GCA_012798515.1. GTDB lineage: Bacteria > Chloroflexota > Anaerolineae > Anaerolineales > Anaerolineaceae > JAAZNB01. The sequence goes on along the minus strand of JAAZNB010000254.1, from coordinate 2,011 downwards.
GGCACACGTCCCCGGCGCCCAGGGTGCCCTGGTGGCGCCCCATGCACATGCCACAGCCCGGCGAGGTCAGTACGGCGCCGGCCGCGATGAGCGTGGAAAGGGTGTCGTCGGCCGCGGCGCGGGCCAGTTCGCGGCTGGAGGCCGGGGTGACGACCATGCGCACCCCCGGCGCCACCTGCCGCCCGCGCAGCAGGCTGGCTGCGGCGCGCATGTCTTCATAGCGCCCGTTGGTACAGGTGCCCAGGAAGACCACGTCGACGGCCGTGCCGGCCACGCCGGACAGGTCTACCACGCTGTCCACGGCGTGGGGAACCGAGACCTGCGGCTCCAGGGTCGCCGCGTCCACGCGCAGCGTGCGGGTGTAGGTCGCCTCCGGGTCCACGTACAGCCACCCGGGCACCGGGTAGAGGCTCTCGTCCAATCCCAGCGGCGGGAGGATGCCGGCTTTGGCGCCCATCTCGATGGCCATGCTGGCCAGGGTCTGGCGACCCGGCAGGGGCAGCCACTCCAGGCCGTGGTATTCCACGCTCATGTAGCTGGCCCCGTCGATGCCGATCTCACGGCACAGGCGCAGGGCCAGGTCTTTGGCGTCCACCCAGGGCCCAAAGCGCCCCTGCACCTCGACGCGCAGCGTCTTGGGCACGCGCAGCCAGGTGCGCCCGGTAGCCCAGATGAGGGCCACGTCGGTGGAGCCCATGCCGGCCCCAAAAGCGCCCACCGAGCCGTAACTGGTGGAATGCGAGTCGGAACCGAGCACGATCTTGCCCGGTCCGGCGATGCCCTCTTCCACCAGCACCTGGTGGCAGATGCCGCGCCCCACGTCGAACAGGCGAATGCCCTGCTCGCGGGCAAAACGGCGCACCACGTTCTGCGAATCGGCCGTCCCCACCGTGGAGGGCGGGGAAACGTGGTCGATGACGTTGACCAGCTGGGCGGGGTTCTTCACGTTGGGGGCGCCCAGGTCTTGCTGCATGATGCGAATGATACCCGGGGTGAGCGAATCGTGGCTCATCACCACGTCGGGCTCCACGACGACGAAGTCGCCGGCGGCCACCGGTCGCCCGGCAGCGTGTGAGAGGATCTGTTCCGATAATGTCTGTCCCATGTCTGACTCCTTGTGATTAATCAATCGACTCTGGTCTCGTCCGGGCCCACCCCCGGGCGCCGGGGAAGGGGCGATTTTGCTGCCCAGGGACGCCGCAAAATCGTCTTTTCCGGGCGCCCCACCCTGCGGTGTGGGGCGAGGGGGGAGTGAACGTTAGGCGTCCGGGTCCTCGCCGGCCGGTTGGGGCGCTTCGGGCTGGCGCACGGCGAACAGCAGGCTGTCCACTTCGTCCAGGGTGAGCGGGTGTTGGTCGCTCAGGCATTTGATCTGTTCGGTGATCTGTTTCAGCTCCGGCTCGTTCAGGTTGAGCCCCAGCTGCTCCGAGCGGTAGCGCACGGCATTCCACCCCGTCAGGCGATGGCCAATGTGAATGTAGCGGCTCATGCCGAAGTCTTCGGGGCGCAGGATCTCGTAGGTGGAGGGGTTATTGAGCACGGCTTTGGCGTGGATACCGGCTTTGTGCGAGAAAGCCGCGAAGCCGGTGATGTAGTTGTTGAAGGGGATGTCCACGCTGACCAGGCGGGCAATGACCTGGTCGAGGTGCATGAGCAGGGGCAGGTGGTATTTTTTCTGCACCAGCTCGGGGTTGACGGCGTACAGGCGGGCCACCAGGCCCCCCAGGGGGGTGATGCCGTTGCGCTCGCCGATGCCCAGCACGCTGGTGTCCACGTGAGTGACCCCGGCCTCCAGGGCGGCGTAGGCGTTGGCAATGGCGCAGCCGGTATCGTTGTGGCCGTGGAATTCGATGTCGGCCCGCACCTGGGCGCGCAGCTGGCTGACCAGGTCGTAGATCTGGCGCGGGGTGCCCACACCGACCGTGTCGGCGATGCCCACCCGGTCCACGCCGATCTCGTCCACCGCCCGGTAAACGGCGAACAGGTCCTCGGGGTTGCTGCGCAGGGAGTC
>JAAZNB010000253.1 GCA_012798515.1 Chloroflexota bacterium | reverse complement strand
GCCTCTTACGTTGGAGACGTGGTGCTCAATAAAATGATCGAGGACACAGTCATCGCCCAGGAAGCGGAACGCCGCGGCATTACCGTCTCACCCGAAGAACTGGACGAATACTTCCAGGCCGCCTTCCGTTACTATCCCAACGGGACGCCCACGGCGACGATCACCCCCACCCTGGGGATTACCTCGACGCTCTCTTCCCAGCAGATGACCCTGGTGCCGCCGACGGTCACACCGACCGAGGCGCCGGCTACCCCAACCCTGGCTTTCACCGAGACCGCCACCCCGGCGCCCGCCGAGAGCGGCGACGTCACGGCCACGCCTACCCTGGAGCCCACAGCTACCAGCACGCCCTACACCGAGGAAGGTTACCGGGGCCAGGTACAAACCCTGGTGGCCCAGGTCAATCCCATTGGGATTGCAGAGGCTGACATCCGGGACATCTTCTACTACCAGTTGCTGCGTGAAAAGGTAACAGAAGCGATTACAGCAGACCTGAAACCCGAACAGGAACAGGTCTGGGCGCGCCACATCCTGGTGGAAGACGAAGACACCGCCAAAGAGATAAAACAGCGCCTGGACGACGGCGAAGACTTCGCAGCTGTGGCTGCGGAGGTCTCCCAGGACACTTCCAACAAGGATAGTGGCGGGGATCTGGGCTGGTTTTCCAAAGGCCAGATGGACGCGGGGTTCGAAGAAGCCGCTTTCAGCCTGGAAGTGGGCCAGATCAGTGACCCGGTGCAATCGGCCTATGGCTGGCACATCATCCAGGTCCTGGGTCACGAAGTACGTCCCCTGGACGGCAGTGCTTTCCAGACCTACAAGACCCAACAGTTCAATGACTGGCTGCAACAGGCCGTCACGGATGCCAACGTGCAGCGCTACGACATCATCAACAGCGTCGTACCGACTGAACCGGACATCCCGCTCGAACTGCAAACCAACGGGTAGAATTCTTTCCCCCTGATTTCCAAGATTTTTGCGAAGGGAATGCTGAACGCCGCAGCATTCCCTTCATATTTTTAACCCATCGAGGTGGCCGGGCGCCAATATCGCCTCAAGCCACCTCGCAGTCTTCTTCGTTGGTTCACCGGCTCGCCTGGCTCAACGAACCATGTCTTCACTCACTTCGTCCATCTTCAAGCTGATAATCTGGCTGGACGAATCGTGCCCCATGGTTACCCCGTAAATCACGCCCGCAGTCTGTACGGTGTTGCGGTTGTGGGTGATGACGATGAATTGGGTACGGGTGCTCAATTCACTGAGCAGCTCACAAAACCGGCCCACGTTGGCTTCGTCCAGGGCAGCGTCCACCTCATCCAGGATACAGAAAGGCGTCGGGGATACCTTGAGCAGCGAGAAGATCAAGGCCACGGCGGTCAGGCTGCGCTCGCCACCCGAGAGCAAGGACAGGCCTTGCTCTTTGCGTCCTGGTAGGCGGGCTTCGATATCGATGCCGGTCTCGGTGGGGTTTTCCGCGTCCGTCAATACCAGGTGCGCCGTCCCACCGGCAAACAGGCGGGTAAACATCTGGCGGAATTCAACCGCCACGGCGTCGAAAGTCTTGCGGAATTCCCTGCGCATCAGTTCGTCCAGCTCGGCGATCACCTTGCGCAGATCGGCGTCGGCCTTGTTCAGGTCCTCTACCTGAGCCAGCATGAATTCGTATCGCTCGCGCACGCTGTGATACTCGCTCTGCGCTTCCGGATTGATGGCCCCCATGCGGCGCAGCATGGAGCGCTGGCGGTTGATGCTGTCCTCCAGGTCGGCGGGGATCTCCACCAACATGGGAAGCTGTTGGATCATTTCGCCAAAAGGCAGCGGGGTCTGGCCACTGACCCGGGCGGTATATTCGAACATGACCAGCCCGAAATCGTCTTCGATCTTGTTGCGCAGGTTGTCCAGCGTCTCGCGCTGGCGGGTGAGGTCCAGTTGCGCCTGGCTGTTGTAGCGCTCCGCCAGGGTGACGGCTTGTTGGGCGCTGACCAGGTTTTCCTGCCGTTGGTTGTATTCATCTTCCAGCCCGCGCAACTGCTCTTCGGCCGGTTGGATCAATCGCTGCAAGTTTTCCAGCTCGTGGGCATAGGCGGATTCTTGCTTCTGTAAATCCCCGCTCTCGGTTTCGATCTCTTCCAGGGCGTGTGTGTTAGCCGCCAGGCGCTGGGTAGTGTTGCCCCGCTGCAGCTCGTTCTGGGCAAAGATCTGCCGGTGCTCTTCGATGTGCCTGGCGCCCTCTTTGACCGCCCGGCTGGTCACCGCGGCAGTGGTATTCCAATGCGCCAGGTTGGCTTGCAGTTCTTCCAACGCCACTGCGCCGATACGCTGGTTCTGCTCGCGGATCTTCTCGTTCAGCTCGCTCACTTTAGCAGCCGTTTGCTGGACGCCCTCTTCGGTAACGCGGATCTCAGACGAGGCTTTCTCGATCTGCTTGTCGATGCCTTGCAGCTGGTCCTGCTGCCACTGGTGGCGCTGGCGTACCTGGTCGAGTTCCAGGTTGGCTTTCTGGCCGTTCTGGACGGCCTGGTTGAGCTGTTGCTGGGCGCTGCGCAGCTGCTTTTCTTTGTCCTGTTGTTTCTGGCGCTCGGCGTCCAGGTCCCGGTCCAGGTTGTGCATGGCGATGTCGGCCTCATTCTGCCGGTCTTCCAGTTCGTCGAGTTGTTCTTGCAGTTCGTGTTTCTGCCGGGTGCGCCCCACCATGGCTGCCCGGCCGTCCTGGCCGGCGATGATGGTCCCATCCCAGCGGAAGACCTCGCCCTTGAGCGTCACCAGCGTATAATAGGCCGGCAGGCCGGGCAAAATCCGCCGGGCCGCCTCGCGGCTGTTGACCACCCCCACCCGGCCAAACAGGGCCTCGATCAGGGCCTGGGAAGGCCCATGCACCAGGCTGGCGGCCGTACCGACCCAATCCGGGTCTTGACTGGCTTCGAAAGGCGTTTCCCCGGCCCGCGAACCGCCCGTAAACAGCACCGCGCGCCCCTTCTGTCCCTGTTCCAGCAGGCTCAATGCCTGATCCGGGTCGGAACCTTCATCCAGGACGACGCCATCTAATAACTCACCCAGCACGGCGGCCACTGCCGTCTCGTACTGGGGCTGCACTTCGATCAAATGAGAGAGCGCCCGGTAGGCGCCGCGCAGCTTACCGCTGCGCATGGATTCCAGAATAAAACGCGCCCCCTGGTTCAGGCCACTCAACGAACGCTCGGCCTGTTCCAGCACTTCCAGTTGGGCCCTGCGGCGGGTGATCTCCGCGTCCAATTTGGCATTCTGATCCACGGCTTTTTTGCGCTCGGCTTCCAGGCCTTGCAGGCGGCGGCGCGCCTCTTGCAGTTCATCTTCGGCGTCATCGACCACGAGCTGGAACTGTTCACGGTTTTTGCGCGCTTCATTGGCTTTGACCTGTACGGCTTGCAAATTGCGCAATTCCCGGTTGACGTCCTCGGCCAGGGTGATCTTGGAGCGCTGCAACGTGTCCAGGCGCGAGGTCAGCTCGGTGAGATGAGCTTTCTGCTGCACCTGGCGCGTCTCCAGCTGCGACAGCTGGCGGCGCAGCTCGCGCAGGGTCTGCTCGAGCTGGCTACGCTCGGCCTGGCGCTTGGAGAGCAGGCTCTGCGCTTCACCGGCCTGCCGTTGGGCATCTTTGAGCTCAGCCTCCAGGCGGGCCTGTTCTTCTTGCAGGGACTGCAAGCGCTCGGCGCGGGCTTGCTGCTCGGTTTCCAGGCGGCCCAGGTCACTGCGCAGGTTCTGCTGCTGTTCACCCAGGGCGCGCTTGCGTTCGTCGATCACAGCCAGGTTGCGGCTGACTTGTTCCTGTTTCTGGTGCAGGGCCGCCGACTGGGTGTGCCAGTTATTCAGCCGCTCGCGCAGCTGCACGACCTGTTGGCGGCAGACGTCCAGGTTATCGCTGGCCTCCAGCTGGCGCTGGCGCGCCTGCTCCAGACGGACTTCCTGGGCTTCGAACACTTCACTGGCGTGGGCGACTTCCTGCTGCACCCTGTGCCAGTGATACCCGTACCATTCACGCAGCAGCATCTGCAAATCGGCCTTGATCTGCTCGTACTCCTGAGCGCGTTTGGCCTGTTTTTCCAGGCTGCGCAGGCGCGGCTCCAACTCGCTAAGGATGTCCTGTAAACGTTGCAGGTTACGCTGGGTGGCATCCAGGCGGTTGAGCGACTCCTCGCGGCGCGAGCGATACAGGCCAATGCCGGCCGCCTCTTCGAAGAAGCGGCGGCGCTCGTCCGGTTTGAGCGCCAGGGCTGCGTCTACCAGGCCCTGGCCAATGATGGTGTAAGTGCGTTCTGCCAGGCCAGATTTGGCCAGCAGCTCGGAGATCTCTTTCAGGCGCACGCGCTGTCCATTGAGCAGGTATTCGTTCTGCCCATCGCGGTACGCCCGGCGGGTTACGGCTACCTCGGTGTAATCGATCGGCAGCCAGCCATCGTCATTATTGAACGTAATTGTGGCCGATGCCATGTTGGCGCGGGAGCGCTGCTCTGATCCGGCAAAGATCATGTCCTCGGTCTTACGGCCGCGCAACAAGGAAAAAGACTGCTCCCCCAGCACCCAGCGGACCGAATCGGCAATATTGGATTTGCCGGCCCCATTGGGACCGACTACAGCGGTAATTTCAACGGGGAAATCAAAGAATTGGCGACTGGCAAAGGTTTTATACCCTTGCAGTTCGAGGGATTTGAGTCTAGAGATCATTCGCCTTCCTGAATGTCGTGTTGGTTATGAGGTCTATGCGCAGGCAAGCTTTATTCAACCAGGCCGAGCCGGCTGAGAGCATTCTGGGCGGCCATCTTCGTGGCGGCCTGTTTGCTATGCCCTTTGCCGCTTCCATAGACCTCTCCATTGACCAGGACATCCACTTCAAATACTTTCGAATGGTCTGGGCCACTGGCGCTGCGCGTCACGTACTGCGGCGTGGAGAAACCCTGCGCCTGTGACCATTCCTGGAAGAGCGATTTTGGATCTTCATTCTTGTGGTGGGTCAAAATGTCATCGGAAGCCTCATCCAACAGCGGGGAGATGAAATCAATGACGGCGTCGATCCCCGAATCCAGATACAGCGCGCCAATGACGGCTTCGAAGGTATCACACAACAATGCGGAACGTTCCCGGCCTCCACCCTGCAGCTCACCGCGTCCCAGACGCATGGCGTTTCCCAGCTGGATGGCGCGGGCAAAATTGGCCAGCTGTTCGGTATGCACCAGCGCAGAGCGCATGCGCGTCAGGTCGCCTTCGGGCATTTCCGGGTAACGATTGTACAACCAGGCGCCGACCACAAAATCCAGCACGGCGTCTCCCAGGAATTCCAGCCTTTCGTTGTCTTCCAAAGCTTCGGGGTGTTCGTTGAGATAGGAACGATGGGTCAAAGCACGGCTCAACAACAGCCAATCTTTAAAAGGTAATTTTAACCGGTGTGCCAGGTCTTGAGGCTTTTCACGCCCCAATGATACAGACTGCTGTTCCACTTTCTCCTCCCACGAACCCTGGGAACGCCAACCGCTCAAGGATCACATGAAGCAGCTGGCGGTCCAAAAGTTCTTAACCAAAAATTAATCTATTGATATTTTAACCCAGAACCGGTCAAAATCAGGACAATCGGCTCAGGAATTCGACCCATCAATGGTTGGATGGCGCTCCACACGATGGCCGAGGTAGGCTCGACGTAGATGCCGCGTCCGGCCAGCTCCCGGTACGCCGGGAGGATATCATCTTCCGCCACAGCTGCGACGGCGCCCCGCCGTCCGTCCAGCAGTTCGAGCAATGTGGCCAGATGCGCCGGCGTTTTCACCCGTACCCCTTCGGCAATCGTCTGCCCCTCGGCCGGCTCTCCCCCACCGGAATGTGTGGCGGCCCACCACAATGGCGCACAGCGTTCGGCCTGCACGGCCAGGTAATAGGGTTCGCCGGGTATCTTTCCGCTGTTCACCAGGGCGGTAAAGCCCTGCTGGATGCCCACCAGTAAGCCACCGTGCCCCACAGGAGCCACGATACTCCCCGGCGCCCGTCCCAGCTGGGCGTAAAGCTCGTAAGCAATGGTAGCAATCCCCGGCAGACCAAAGGGCAGGTACGCATGGCTGGCATACACTGCTCCCTGCCCGGCTGCGGCCTGCACGGCCTGGGCGGCGGCCGAGCGCGGCCCTGGCACGCACACCAGCTCGGCACCGTAAGCTTCGATCTGCGCCCGCTTGGGACCAGAAGCCGCTTCAGGGACAAACACCCTGGCGCCCAGGCGCGCTCTGGCAGCGTACGCCGCAAACGAGGCGCCGGCGTTGCCGCTGGAATCTTCCACGGCCGACCGGGCTCCCCGGGCGGCCAGCTGGCTGACCAGTACCGCCGTCCCACGGTCTTTGTAGGAACCGGTGGGGTTCATTGCTTCCATCTTCAAACCCAGGCGCAGGCCGTCCAACTCTTCCCACACCAGGGGCGTATTGCCCTCCCCCAGGCTGACCACCTGCGCCCCGGGGAAGAGGCTAAAGGTGTGCCGGTAACGCCAGATCCCAGGCAGGTCTGCTTCTACCCGGTCCAGGTCCAGCGTGATTGGCCCATCAAAAGCCAATCCGCCCCCGCAAGCCGGGCAGCGGTAGGGCAGCCCCTGGGTTGGGTAGGGTCGTTTACATTGCTGGCACTGGATGTCTGGCACCGGCCGGTCAATCTCCTCGCCGGGGATAATATTCCCCTTCGATCCAGGTTTCACCCGCCGGGCCGACTTCTTTCTTCCACACCGGCACGATTTCCTTGAGACGATCGATGCCATAGCGCGCCGCATCGAACACCCCGGTATCGCGGTGCGCCGCCGCACAGGCAATGATCACGGTCGGCGTCCCGGCCTTTAGCTGGCCGATACGCTGCACGATGACAATGCCCTCGACGGACGGCCATTGCTGGCGGATTTCCCCGGCCACCTGGGCCATCTTGCTCTCGGCCATGGGCACGTAGGCTTCGTATTCGAGCATCTGTGTCCGGCGCGGCTCCCCTCGTTGGGTCTCGCCCCGCACAATGCCGGTAAACACACACACCGCCCCGGTGGTAGCCTGGGTGATCTCTGCCACCAGGGCATCCAGATCGATGGCATCAGCCGTCACCCGCAG
>JAAZNB010000252.1 GCA_012798515.1 Chloroflexota bacterium | reverse complement strand
TGAAAATCGTCATCTGAAACGAAGAAGTAATCCGATCCGTCTACCTCACCGGCTCGCTTGGGACGCGTGGTCGCGGTGACCACGAAGTAGAACGGCTGTTTCCGTTCTGCCATTTCCTTGATGACTGCATCTTTTCCCACACCCGAAGGTCCGGAAATCACGATCAATAAAGGTTGGAAATGCCGTTCCGGGTGGAATGCTTCAAAGGATGGTGATTCGGACATACCGTTGCATGACAGCCTTTCTGCGTTTGTTCTCACTGGGGCAGTGAGCGAATCCAGGTTGCTTGATTCTAATCTAAATCTATGACAGCATGATTATAATTGATAAAGTTCCGCCTCAATGGGAAAAGCGAGGTGAAATTGGGTGTACGATATCCCCCCAGGACGGCGTAGATCTTTTTCTATTGTACAGCATTGCCCGGCGCCACGGGTAGCGGCTTGAGCGAAGTGTTTGTGCCGCGGGGCAGTGCCCTGGGATCGATTGTTATTGCTTTGCCGGTAGGAGACAAGGAATGCCAGATTACGAGTATCGCTGCCTGGACTGCCACAAACGGTTTGCGTTGTTCCTTAAGTACGATGAGTATGGCAAGGTAACCGTCCTGTGTGCACATTGCGGCAGCAGCAACGTTCAGCGCCGTATCGGACGGATCCGCGTCCTGCGGGGAGACGAAAGCCGCCTGGAAGAGATGGCCGACCCGGCCAACCTGGACGGGATCGACGACGATCCGCGCGCCCTGGGCCGCATGATGCGCCAGATGAGCTCCCAGATGGGAGAAGACATGGGCCCGGAATTTACCGAAGTGGTCCACCGCCTCGAAGCGGGCCAGACGCCAGACCAGATCGAAAAAGACATGCCCGATATGGGCGATGCTGATGCCACTGCCGGGGGCGGCGGTGGGGCGCTGGATCTGGGGGACGATTTTTGAACTTTAATAAAACGACGACGGAATCAATGCTCGCCCAGAGCGGCCTGCAAGTCGGCGTATGAGCTCATCCAGGACATCTGGTTGACGAAATCGGCCAGGGAGGGGCTGCGCCGGCGCATCTCCCGCACTGCGGCGCCCACGGGGTCTTCCCCGGCCGCGCCGACGGCCGAATCGGCGTAGGCGCCGTAAAAAGCGAAGTAAGCCTGGTTCAAGCGGCGGATCTCGTAGCCGTTGGCCAGGAAGAACTGCCGGCGCACCTGCATGTAGCTTTCGGCCTCCTCAACCTGCCCTGCGGCGAGCAGCTGGTCCACCTGGACACGGGTCGCGTGCATGGCGGCCTGAAAGTCGAAGGCCGGCGCCTGTTCTTCGAGCGGAACAGGCTGCTGGTCGACCGGCGGGGCCGGGTCTGGCGCGGGGTGCGGCAGGAATTCCGGATAATATTTTTCCAGAGCCATGTTCCCAATTTCTTTCCCGGCAATCGACGCCACCGTTTCGTTGATGGTGCGCAGCTCGGGAGAGGTTTCGTAATTGAGGCCCAACGGGCGAGTGGTCAGGTAATTATGGATCCACTCGTGGGCTACCACTTCCAGTAAATAAGGTAAATTTGTGCTGCTGATGACCATGGTCGGGTAGATGCCGACCCCGCCGATGGGCACCACCAGCGCGGAACGGTTGGGATCGCTCTCAACTGCCTGCTCCAGGGCGGTGATCTCTTCCAGGCTGAGGTCTGCCAGGAGAGAGATGTTGGCGTCCTGGCGGATGGCGTCGCGGGGGGAGACGATCAGGGCTTTGGGCAGCTCGGTGCTGTGGTAGAGCAGGGGCGGGAGGGTCTGCCCGCCCAGGGTCAGGCCGGCCTGGGCGACCATGCTGCCCACCTGCTGTTGGAGGACCGTTTCGGCCAGCGGGCCAACCTGGGCCTGCTCCGCCTCCAGCCGGCGCAGTTCCGTGAACAGCGGGGCCGCCTGCCGGGCCGGGTCACTGACGGAGGGGTCGATGTAGACCAGCTCGATGGCGTGGCGCAGGGATTGGAGCTCAGCCGTCAGGCGCAGGTTTTGTCCCACCACCAGGCGCTGCTGGTCATCCGGGAGATACCCGGTCAGGTTGAGCGCGGCCTGGCCGGCCTTGGTAAACAGGGCCTGCAGGGTCCAGTTGACGTAATCGAATTCGATACTGCGGGTGTAGCGGCGCACCTGTTCGTACGGGCCGGTAGACAGGGCGAAACTGTACGTCAAAACCAGGGCGCCCAGCGCCAATACCAGCGTCAGGCGCATGGCACGCAGCAATCGTATCCACACAGGATAGAAATGGACGTGGGGCAGGGAGCGGAAAACTTTGTTAAATCGTCGTATTTGCATGCCAGTGGTGGTATGATAAATGGCTGTGTTAACGTTAAGAAAGGGCACTGCGCCCTGGATTTTACGTCAGCCGCGGTACAATCTCGCAAATGAAATTCGATGTGGCGAGCATTTGTCTTGTTGGAATGTAGTGTAACACAAAAGAGATCATGAGGTACGCATGAACCGTAAAAGGATAATCATCATTTCGATCGTTCTCATCGCCGCTGTAGGCGTCTTTCTGTTCTTCAGCCTACGCAATCCTCGCGAAGCTGCCCAGTCGAACTACCAGACGGCGGCCATCGAACGCGGCGAATTAATTGGTTTAGTCGGGGCAACCGGTACTGTGCGCGCCAACCAATCGACAGTGTTATCCTGGCAAACCACCGGGCAAATCGAGACCATTACCGTCGAGCTGGGTGACCAGATCGCGGACGGGCAACTGCTGGCTACGTTAAAGAAGAGCTCCCTGCCGCAGTCGGTCATCCTGGCCGAGGCTGACCTGGTCACGGCCAAACGCAACCTGGAAGATTTGAAGACCTCGGGCGTGGACCGCGCCAACGCCCAGCTGGCGCTGGTGCAGGCCCAGGACGCCTACGACGACGCGGTGGAGAAGCGGGAGAGCAAGGAATACGAGCGCTCAGCCCAGACGACCATCGACATCGCCCGGGCCAACCTGATCATCGCCGAGAACGGCGTCACCCAGGCCGAGATCAACTACGACCGCTTCGACGGGCTGGGCGAGGATAACCCCATGCGGGCCGAGGCCTTCAGCCAGCTGGCGTCCGCCAACCAGACCCGCGACCGGGCCCAGGCCAACCTGAACTGGCTATTGGGCAAGCCGGATGCCCAGGAAGTGGCCCTGGCGGATGCCAACGTGGAAGTCGCTCGCGCCAACCTGGACGCGGCCCAGCGCGAGTGGGAACGGCTCAAAGATGGCCCGGACCCCAATGACGTGGCAGCCGCGGAAGCGCGCGTGGCCGCCATCGAGGCCACCCTGGCCATGTCCCAGCTGGAAGCGCCGATCAACGGCACCATCACCGGCCTGGACTCGCTGGTCGGGGATCAGGTGACCGCCGGGACGCAGACCTTCCGCATCGACGACCTGTCGCGCCTGCTGGTGGACGTGGAAGTGCCCGAGGTGGATATCAACCGCGTCCAGGTTGGGCAGGCAGTGCGCCTGACCTTCGACGCCGTGCTGAATAAGGAATACACCGGCAAGGTCAGCGAAGTGAGCAAGGTCGGTGTGTCTAACCAGGGCCTGGTCAACTTTGTGGTCACGGTAGAGGTGGATGACGCCGATGCCGAGGTGCTGCCGGGCATGACCGCCGCGGTCAACGTCGTGGTCAACCAGTTGGAAGACGTCTTGCTGGTGCCCAACCGCGCTGTGCGCAACCGGGACGGCAACCAGGTGATCTATGTCTTGAAGGGCGGCCTGCCGCAGCCCGTGGACGTCACCATCGGGGCGTCTTCAGAGACGCAAAGTGAGATCGCATCCGGTGACGTAAAAGAAGGCGACCTGGTGGTGCTCAACCCGCCTTCCGATATGGTGACCGGAGCAGTAATGAGGTAAGCATGGGCGATCATGTGATCGAAACCCGTAATCTAACCAAGACCTACAAAATGGGTTCTGTCGAAGTGCACGCCCTGTGCGGGGTGAGTTTCACCATCGAGCGGGGAGAGGTCGTGTCCATCATGGGCCCTTCCGGGTCGGGCAAATCGACGCTCATGAACCTGCTGGGCTGCCTGGACCGGCCGACCAGCGGCGAGTACTACCTGGATGGAGAACGAGTTTCTAAATTAAACGATGACCAGCTGGCCAATATCCGTAACCGCAAGGTCGGTTTTGTGTTCCAGAGCTTCAACCTGTTGAACAAGGCCACCGCGCTATCCAACGTGGAACTGCCCCTGCGTTACGCCGGGGTGGTGGCCGACCGGGCTTCCCGGGCGCGCCAGGCGCTGGAGGCCGTAGGCCTGGCCGAACGGGTGCACCACCGGCCCACAGAACTATCCGGCGGCCAGCAACAGCGCGTGGCCATTGCCCGCGCCCTGGTGAATGACCCGGCCATCTTGATGGCCGACGAACCCACCGGTAACCTGGATTCCAGGTCCGGGAAAGAGATCATGGACCTGATCCTGTCTCTCAACCGGGAAAGGGGCACGACGGTGATTATCGTGACCCACGATCCAGGCATAGCCAGCCAGACGAGCCGGGTGCTGCACGTCCGGGATGGCGAGTTGGAGGTGGAAGGGTGAACATCTTACAGGCCATCCTCGAGGCTATGGAGAGCCTCTCGTCAAATAAAATGCGTTCCGGGCTGACCATCCTGGGCATCGTCATCGGCGTGGCGGCCGTGATCGCCATGCTGGCGGTGGGCCAGGGCGCCCAGGACTCGATCACCGGGTCGATCAGCGGCATCGGCAGCAACCTGTTGTTCGTCTTTTCGGGCAACGAGCAGAGCGATAACACCCGCTCGATCCAGCCGCTGACGCTCAAAGACGCCGAAGCGCTGACCGACCAGTTTGCCGCGCCGTCTGTCCAGGCCGTAGCCCCCATGATCAGCGGGATGGGCTCGGTTTCCTACGGCGCCGAAAGCATGAGCACCTCGCTCAACGGCGTGACCGCCGACTACGAGCAGGTGCGCAGTTACACCGTCTCGGAAGGCGAGTTCATCAGCGACGAAAACCTGCTCGGGCGGGCGTCGGTGGCCGTGATCGGCGTGGACGTGGCCGACCGGCTGTTCGACCGCCGGGAGGGGGTCGTGGGGGAGACCGTCCGTATCGAAGGCCAGCCGTTCCGTGTCATCGGCCTGTTGGAATCCAAGGGCGGCAGCAGCTTCGGCAGCGAAGATAACGTCATCCTGCTGCCCCTGACCACGGCCCAGAGCCGCCTGATGCGCCGGGGCCAGGACCAGGTCGATATGATCCTGGTACAGGCCCTGGACGCCGACTCGGTGAACCAGGCCAGCGATGAGGTCACCGAGATCCTACGCGCCCGGCACCGGGTGGGCATGAACGGCGATGATTTCACCGTCATGTCGCAGCAAGATTTCGTGGCCACGGCCCAGACCATCACCGGCGTGCTGACTATCTTCCTGGGCGGCATCGCCGCCATCTCGCTGCTGGTGGGCGGCATCGGCATCATGAATATCATGCTGGTCTCGGTCACCGAGCGCACGCGTGAGATCGGCCTGCGCAAGGCCATTGGGGCGCGCAAGCGCGACATCCTGATCCAGTTCCTCACCGAGTCATCGCTGCTGAGCATGTTCGGCGGTATCATCGGCATCGGGCTGGGCTGGCTGATCGCCTTCGTGGTCGGCCAGGTGGCGGCGGCCAATAACACCCCCTTCACCCCCAAAGTGGGGCTGGAGGCCATCCTGCTGGCCACATTGTTCTCGACCGTGGTCGGCCTGTTCTTCGGTATCTACCCGGCCAACCGGGCGGCCAATTTGCAGCCGGTGGAAGCCCTGCGTTACGAATAAAAAAGAGGCGGCTGCGAGCGCCCAACGCGCTCGCAGCCACCTTGATGGCACTGCCTGCCAACAGCTCGTCTACCCCTATCCCCTGTATTCAATAGAACAAATTGGAGCCGGCTTATCCCGGCGCACCTGTCCACCGATTGTGCCCAGAAAAGTCTACGTTTATTGGAAATTAGCATAAAATGATTTATACTAAATAAAAATATGTCACCGGGAGAGTGGATATGACCACACCCTTCATCGGCAGGTCGGGCGAACTGCGTGAGCTGACCCGGCTGTATCAAAGTCAAAAAGCAGAATTTATGATTCTTTACGGCCGGCGGCGCATCGGGAAAACCCGCCTGATCACGCACTGGATGGAAAACACGCAACCGCGGGCCTTCTTTTGGATTGCGGAGCCAACTTCATCGGTGGATCAGCTGCGTTCGTTTTCGCAAAGCATCTTTCGTTTCGAGACCCAAGCGCAACCACCCGTGGAGATGACTTACGGCGACTGGCGGACGGCCTTCGAAGCGCTCGCTCGCCTGGCCGAAAAAGAGCGCCTGGCGGTCATTATCGATGAATTCACCTATCTACTGGAAG
Organism: Chloroflexota bacterium; assembly: GCA_012798515.1. Lineage (GTDB taxonomy): Bacteria > Chloroflexota > Anaerolineae > Anaerolineales > Anaerolineaceae > JAAZNB01. The sequence continues at coordinate 477 of JAAZNB010000252.1, read as the reverse complement.
CCGAACCGGCGATTTCCGCTTCTTTGCAGCATACCTGGGACCATGTTCTTAGCCAGTCCAACCTGTTTTTGATCCTCTCGGGTTCGCATCTTGGCATGCTGCACCGCCAGGTACTGTCCTACCAGGCCCCGCTGTATGGCCGTTCCACCGCCAATTTGCTCTTACAGCCGCTGCCGTTTGGCGTCTCACCATCCTTCTTTCCCCAGTATGCCGCCGATGAGCGTGTGGCGGTCTATGCCATGCTGGGCGGCGTACCCGCCTATTGGGAGCGCTTCGATCCGAATCAAAGTATCTCTGAAAACATCCGCCAGGAATTTCTTAATTACAGCGCTTCGCTGCAGGATGAACCGCGTCTGCTGCTGGCAGACTTCTTGCGAGATCCGCATAACTACGTTTCCATTTTCCGTGCTATCGCCAACGGCGCAGCCACACCGAAGGAGATTGCGCGCTTCTCCGGATTGGATGAGAAGCACGTCC
>JAAZNB010000251.1 GCA_012798515.1 Chloroflexota bacterium | reverse complement strand
GTGAGATCCTGTCCGGGCGGCATGAATTGATGTGCAAAGTTGGTTAAAATCCGCCCCCTTGTATGGGGGCGGCGATGGTTTGTGATTGGAAAGTTACGATTCGTTTGCTGAAGGCTGATCCTCCTGGCCGGGGTCGAGGATCACGTCCTCGGCCGGCGCAGCCTGTGGAGTGAGCGCAGCCGGGGGTTCCTGTGGTTGGGGCGCAGAGGTATGGACCGGTGGTGAGGAGGGTGGCGGGGTATAGGCCACGCCAACCGTTCCGGAACCGGAATAGGGCATGATGCCACCCCGGCTCATGATCACACCGCCCAGGCCGACGATCGATATGATCACCGGAACGACCCAGCCCACGCAGGGGATCCAGGCCACGGCGCTGGACAACAATACCAGCAGCAGGGTGCCGATCCCGGCGCTGACCGGCGCGGCCCACGCCTGGTGAAGCTGCGTAGACAGGCGCTGGCCCAGCTCGAGGCCCAGGGCCACCCACCCGTACAGTAGGGCGATGGCCAGCAACAGGATGCCGATCAGCCCGACCGGGATGAGGATGATGGTGATGATCAGCAGCACGAACAAGGCAGGGGCCACCAGGATGGTCAATAAGCCCATACCGCCGGAGACCAGCGGCGCAGAGGTGATTGCCCTGGCGACGCGTTCGGTGGGGGTCTGCAAGAAGACAACCACGATGGCGGCCAGCGCTGCCGCTGCCAGGGCGCGCAGGACGGCCCACAAGAGCCCACTCAAGGAGCTGAAGATATCCTGAAAGAACGACGGGATGACGGCCCGGTTGGGTATCTGAATGCCGGGGAGCACGTCGGGGAGCAGGTTATTGTCCAGGTTATTCGGCTCTTCGGAGAGGATATCTCCCTGGACCACTGACCCCTCGGCCCGGCTGATTGTGGCGCCCATGGAATGGATGTCGCCATTCACGACGGCGTTCTCACCCAGACGGACCACGCCGCCAATGGCGGTGATATCGCCATTGATAACGCCGTCGGCATCCATTGTTCCCCCTGTCACGATGACGTCGTTGTCGACCGTGGAACCCTGTTCAAGGGACGCCTGGCCGCCAAAAATGACCAGGGGTCCATTGAGCGTCTGGCCATCTTTCAGCTCATAACTGCCCCCAAACACAAACTGGCCGTTATCGGGCCCCTGGGCATACACAGGGGAAGGCAAGGCCAGGAGGGTCAGCATGAGGAAAAGAACCAGTGAAATGCGTTGGATTGGTTTCATTTCGAATACACTCCTTGCTTGGAAATGCGCCACATGGTTCCAATCCAAGCCAGGGTGAGCAGGCTAAAGCCACTGGTGAGGATAATCCACAGGCTGATGGGGATGATTGGGGGAAGCGCTCGGAGATAGAATGAGACCGTACTTTGTGTCTGGTTCCAATGGATAGAGAGATCCGTGAAATTTCGGATCAAGGCCACCAGCCAGTTCGCCGGCGAGGCGGTAAAGGCAGTGATCAAGATCAACACAAATGATATCAACACCGATATGCTCACGGTGAATAGAATGAACCGGCGCACCTGTAATTTCTCTTGAAGAAGCCGGCGTTCTTCAAGATTTTCTTTCCACCGGTTGGTAAACCCAATTTGCGGGGATTGCATAGGGGCCATTTGAAAAACTTTGTGGACCGCCTGCCAGGACTGTTGAAGCTGCCGGCACTCTGCACAACTGGCAAGATGATCCTGCAGGCTCTTAGATTGCTCTGGGCCGAGCTGTTCTGTGTAGATCCAGGAATCAAAAGGCGGGTGACTCATGGCGTTTCCTTTCCTTACTGGTAATTACTTGCTGACTGGTTGGCCATCGTTGTGCAAGATTGTGGCGGGCACGATGCAGGCGGCTTTTTACAGCACTGACCGACATCGAAAGCGCCTTACTGATTTCATCTTCTGAAAAATCATACCAATAACGCAGGACGATCGCGGCGCGATCCTGCGGACCTAGATCGGCGAGAAGTTGGTGCAGCAAGCGCTGCTCTTCGTTCTGGCTTACCGCAAATTCTGGGTCTGGGGAGTTGTCCGGGATAAAGTCATCGGTGAATTCATCGATGGAGAAACTGGGCAGTTTCCGGCGGCGCTGTTGGTCGATGCAATAATGCGCCGCGATGGATAACAGCCAGGTGATAAACGAGCGTTGTGGGTCGTAACGTTGAATTGCCTGATAGGCGCGCCAGAAACTCTCCTGTGCAGCATCTTCAGCTTCTTGAGGATCTCCAAGCATGCGATAGCATAGGTTAAAGACTGGCGTCTGGTAGGTCTCTACCAGCAGGGCAAATGCCTCATCGTTGCCTTGTCTGGCCTGTTGCAGCCATTCAATCTCGGTGTTGCTCACCGTTAACTCCTGACCAGAATTGATCTACACTATATACGCACTGCGTTGCATAAAGTTGCACAATCTCACGCCAGTTTGGAAAGGAGTTTTGGGAGCCAGGGCGCAGGCTGTATTTGATTCGAGACCGCTGCGGCGGTCGGAGCAGGTTGAGAACTTTGCACTGATTATAAAACCAGTTCTTCTTTACCGGTTAATTTGTCCTGGATTTTCTCGACCACGGTATCCAGGTGCCTGGATTCATGAACGTAATCCAGATCGTCGGTGCGCAGGGTCAACAGGGGGCACAGGTCGAAATCCTGCATCCACTCGTCGTAGAATGAGTCCAGCAAGGACAGGTAGTCGGCGCTGATGCCGGTTTCGATGTTGCGCGCCCGCCGGCGGATGCGTTCCATCAATACCGGTACGGGGGCTTTCAAGTAGATCATCAGGGAAGGCGGGGGGAGATACCTGACCACCAGGTCGAATACCTGGCGGTAGGAACGGTAGTCTTGTTCAGTCAGATTGTTCATCTGGTAGAGCGCCCGGGCGAAAATATGGGCGTCTTCGTAGATCGAACGGTCGATGATGGCTGAGCGCGGGTCCTCCCACATCTCGACGTGCTGTTGGGCACGATGGCCAAGGAAGAAGACCTGTAAATGAAAAGACCAGGTGCGCATATCTCGATAAAAGTCAGGTAAATAGGGGTTGTCGTTCACCGACTCGTAGGCCGTGCGCCAGCCCAGGCGTTCACCGAGCAGGCCGGTAAGGGAGGTCTTGCCTGAGCCGATGTTACCTGCGACGAGAATCAGTCTTTTGGGCATGATCTTGTCCGATAGATAAGATAGGGTAGTTCGATTATAACATGGGGAAAACCAGGGCTTTTTGCCAGGGAGAGTCCCAATTGTGTCCTGGCCCTCGAGCGGGTATACCTGATGTATAGTGGATGTGCCGGCTCGATTCTGATCGGCTTTGGGGGCGCGTTTGTAGGTATGTGGCTGGCTCGCCAGCTCGGGCTCCCCGAGTTGTTTACCATCAGGGTGGATGGCGAAGCCTTCCCGCTGGTGTGGTCGATTATCGGGTCGGCGTTACTGGCTTTACTGTTCGGCCTGTTCACCCGCCGGCGGGTCGTGGTCTAGACGCTTTCATCAACCCATTTATACCGCCAGGTTCTCCTGGCGGTTTTTGTTCTCTCCAGGGTAGGTTTCCAGTGGATCGGGAAAATCAGGCGCTATTCCGAACACACCCTTACCCAAAGGGCGGCTTTCCGTCATCCCAGGAAGGCTTGTTCTGGGTATAATTCCTGAGACGAAAAGATCAATACATGTCTGTCGAGGGAAGGAGTGTTAGATGCGCAAAGTGACCAATTTTTTGATCGGTATTGTGGTAGGGATAGGGGCCGGAGTCCTCGCCGGCCTGCTCCTGGCGCCCAAGGCAGGGCGTGATCTACAGGCGGACATCGTCGAAGAATACGAATCGTCGGCCAAATTGCTGGGATTCGCCGCGGATGATCGGTCTCTAGAAATCCCACGCCGCAAAGAAGACCGGACCGGACCGGAAATTCGCATCGAGTAGGCATGGAAAAACTCGCCCGGTCCGGCGGGATCTTATTCTTCCCGGGAAGATGGGGCATAGAAGTCCAACGCCCGCTGGATGAAGGCCGCTTCTTGGTCAGATAATCCTTTGGCAATGGGAGCCTGCCCGGCGGGCAGCTGGTCGTGAGCCTGCCACCAGCGGTTCAACCCGGCGGCGATGCCCGGGTCGCCGTGGGTGAATTCGAGAATGAGGTTCGACCATTCCCCGGCCAGGGCTTGCGCTTCGGCGCCGGCCGGATCGGCGCCAGTCGCGACCAGGCGTTTTACCCCGGCGATTAGCTCTGTCCAACGGCGGTCGGCCTGGCGCTGGTCGGCTTCGCTCCAGTCTTTTCCCCAATGGGCCAGTTTCTGGCGGTCTTCCGCGGTATAGACGCCGGCGGATAGCCTGCCCAAGGTTTCGATCTGTTCGTCGTTGAAGTATTTCTTGATCCAGGCGTCTTTGGCTTGTTTTTGAATGGCTTCGATGACCTGGATAATCGGTTCCCAATCTGCCGGGCCTTGAGCGAGCTGCGCCTCGGTGGTTTCGATGGCGGAGATGATCTGTTCGAGATGGCGTTTCTCCTCGATCATCATGGCCTTCTGGATGGACAGGGCCGCCTGCACCTCCTGGGGACCGTTTTTCAGACACTTGTGGATCTCATCCAGGGAAAAGCCCAGGTACTTGAGTCCCAGGATCTGTTGCAGGCGGGGGTAATCGTCGTCGGTATACAGGCGGTAGCCTGACGCGGAATAATGTGAAGGTGATAACAGCCCAACCTGGTCGTAGAAGCGTAAGGTTCGCTCGGATACGCAGGCTTTCTTGGCGAACTGGCCGGTGCGGTAATAGTTTTTCATCATTTATAAACTCCTTTATCGTTGAAATTATAAAGGTTGACGTAACGTTAATGTCAAGGCGTCTGGAGCAAAACCAGGAGCGTTGAATGTGCGTATACATAAACGAGATGGGAGGGAAGCATGAAGATCATGGTGATTGGAGCGGGGGTCCTGGGCAGCCTGTATGCGGCCCGGTTGCAATCCTCTGGAAACGAGGTCACGTTGCTGGCGCGCGGCGAGCGCAGCCGGTATTTACAGGAAAACGGGGTCGTCCTGCAGGAAGGCGAAAGCGGGCCGGTCACGGCGACGCCGGTCCGGGTCGTGACGGAGATCGATCCTCAGGCAGACTACGACCTGGCGGTGGTGTTGGTGCGTAAGAACCAGCTGGGACCGGTGTGTACCATGCTTTCAGCGGCGCCCAGGATCCAGGCGGTGCTATTCATGTTCAATAATGCCGCCGGGCCGGATGAAATGATCCGGGCGGTGGGGCGCCAGCGGGTGCTGCTGGGTTTCCCCGGCGCCGGCGGCCGGCGGGAGGGTGGCGTGGTGCATTACATCCTTGCCGACTCCCAGCCGACGACCCTGGGCGAACTGGACGGGACTGCCACGCCTCGCCTGGCGGCCATCACGGAAGCTTTCGAACGGGCCGGTTTCCCGGTGGAGCAATGCGCCCACATGGACGCCTGGTTGAAAACGCACGTGGCCGTGGTCAGCCCGATTGCCAATGCGCTTTATCTGGCCGGTGGGGACAACTATCGCCTGGCGCGCACGCCAGACGGCATGGTCTTGCTGGTGCGCGCCATCCAGGAAGGCTTCCAGGTGCTGCGCGCCCTGGGTATCCCTGTGGTGCCTTCGAAATACCGCTGGATGGCGTACATCCCGGAGCCGCTATTGGTGGCCATTTTACGGCGTGGGTTTGACACGCAGCGCTCCGAGCTGTTGATGGCCCGCCACGCCAGGGCTGCCAGGGACGAGATGCGGGCCCTGGCAGACGAGTTCCAGCAGCTGGCGCGCCGGTCGGGGCTGGCCACGCCGGCCATTGACGAGCTGTATCGCTTTACCGGCGAGGAGGTGCCCCCTCTGCCAGAGGGCGCCGGCGGCATCCCCATGCGTTGGGCCGGTGTGGTGGCCGGTGCGCTGGCCATCCTGGCCGTTTGTGTGGGTTTGGGCGCGCTGGGCCGGCGGCTGCGTAGCCTGTGTGGTGGCGAGAAGAGCCGTCCGTCTTGCTGTGCGTCTCGTACCCGGCGGAGAGAAAACTGCCGCGACCGTCTTGGGCTGTAATGAGAATGGGTTGGGGTAGAAATTGGCGGCCCGGCCCGGGAAGTCACTCGGCCAGCGGCCAGGGGATCTCTGCCCCGGGTAAATAACCGTGCTTTTCGGAGGCCAACAAGCGGGCATGAGAGGGCTCCTGGCAACCGGGCTCATCGACAATGGTTGCCTGGGTTTGCCAGGCTCCCAGCGGTGTGAAGACGAAGTTCCCATCCTGGCAGACCCAGGCTTCGATCACGTAGGGCACCTGTTCTGAATCGTCGCCGGCTTTGAGGGTCACCGGGTTCCAGGAGACGGTGACTTCATTGCCCTGGCGTTGGGCGGATACGCCGGTGGGTGGCTGGGAGTAATAGGGCGTCCAGGGTAGCTGCACATCTTCGGCGTTCATCGGCCTGACCGAATTGAGGTCCCCCTGGATCTCCATCCATTGAGGATTGACCCAACACGGGTTATCCCCACCGATGGCCTGGACCTGGATGTACGTACCCCTGGCGACGCGGGCGATGATTTCCAGATTGCTGTCCCGGATGACGGCATATTTATACAGATAGGGCGCCCCGGGGCCGTAGTGGCATACCGCCTGGTCTACGATGACTTTACCGCGCAGGGTTACGTAGGTGGGCACGGGGGTCTGGCTGGCGGTCACCGTAGGGGAGGGCGTGGCGCTGGCTGTTTCCGTGGGAGGGGAAGTTGGACTGAGCGTCAAAGACGGCGAACTCGTCGGAGTCTGTGTGATCGCCACTGTAGGAGATGAGGCAATTGTACGCGTGATTGTGTTTGTGGCAGGTGATTTACACCCGGTAAGCAGCAATGCTACTATCAGCCAGAGGATAAACGCTTTCGCTGGGGCCATATTTCTCAGTGGGTGAGACCTGGGTGACATATAGGGTCCGTCCAATCCTGCTGGTATGTAGCCGGAAGATTAATAATATCGGGCTGGTTATGTTCTTCCAATAACTATATCATTAAACTATGTGCTATTGCATCTTGCGAGACGGTTATTATTAAGGCAAAATGAAAGCATATCAGGTTTTACTGTTTCGAATCATTATCCTTAGGTGGTCATTGGCCTGTATTATGCAATCGCGTTTTACTGGAGAATCCCGCGAATGCCCGATTTCATTGATCAGATATGCCGGCGCATTAAAAATTCGATCCGGATCCTGGAGAGCGACGTTGCCGTCGAGAAGGATTGTTTCACCGATGCTATGGGTGGCTTCGTTGGTATCCTGGAAAAGGACCTGGGTCAGCAGAAGCGTGTGACTTCTGCTCCTGGCTCGCAGTCTGGCCTGGACCACGAACAGTACTACCGGGCCTTTGACAGTATGCCGCGTGCATACGTGATCACCGATACACAAGGAGTTATCTTACACGCTAACCAGGCGGCCGGTCAGCTCTTCAGATTGAAGGCCAGCCAGATGACAGGTACACGGCTGGATTCCTGGATCGATCCCTGGCAGGACCCGATCGCTTTGCCCACCCAGATGGGGCGTTACGAAGATTGGAGCTTTCAGCTGCGGGCAGTCCAGGACAGAGCCGGAGTGAGTGTGACCGCCCGCATGGTGCCCATTTTTTATGGTGGCGAGGCGAACATCCTCTTATTATGGCGTTTCGACCCCCAACCTCCGCAAGATTTCGAAGACCTGGAAAGAAAGTACCAGCGTTCCATCGAAACGTTGGAAAAGACCAATCTCCAATTGCAAGCTGAGATGCAGGCCCGTAAAAATGCCGAGGAGGCGCTTTACGAGTGTGGCAAACAACTGGCGAACGGGCAGGTGGCTGCCCGTATAGCCCATGAAATCAACAATCCCCTGGCAGGAATCAAAAATGCTTTTGCCCTGCTTTCTACGGCCATTCCCGTCGACCACCCCTATTATCATTACGTAGGACGCATCGAGAAAGAGATCGAGCGTATTGCCAGGATTGTACGCCAGATGTACGATCTTTATCGCCCCAAGAATGACCAACCGGTGGCGGTCGACCTGCAACGAATTCTCGAAGACATATCGATCTTATTGGTCAAGGGAAAAGTTGAGCTGGTTGTAGACGCACAGGACGAAATAGAGGAGATTTTCGTCGAACAGGATTATCTGCGACAAATCCTCTACAACTTGATTTATAATGCTATAGAAGCTTCCCCGTACGGTTCCATTGTCACAGTTTCCGTTCGTCAGGACCTCGAGCGAACGGTGATTTCTGTCCATGATCAGGGAAAAGGGATTCCGGTAGATATTCAAAACCGGATCTTTGAACCCCTGTTCAGCACGAAAATTGATTCCAGTCGATCGGGGATCGGGATGGGATTATTCATATCCAGAAAACTAGCCGAAGCCATGGACGCCTGTCTGGAATTTGAAAGCCAGGCGGGCGTTGGTACTACGTTTCGGGTTATTTTACCCAGGAAGGGGGAACCTCAAAATCCTGATGGATCATAATGCCAAGATTCTACTCGTTGACGACGAAGAGACCTTTCTTCTTTCTACAGCCGATCTGCTGCGCAGAGAGGGTTATGAATGTATGGCCGTCCTGGATTGTCCGTCCGCCGTCCGAGAGCTTGACCGGGATGACTATGACCTGTTGATCGCGGATATCGTCATCGAAGGCAATAATGATCTGGAGATGGTGGCAGCGGCTGTGGATAAAATCGGCGGGCTGCCGGTCATTCTGGTCACCGGATACCCTTCATTGAAAACGGCTGTTCGTTCGGTCTCGATGCATATCCTGGCGTACCTGATCAAACCGATTGATTTTTCGGAATTATTGGAATACGTGCGTATGGGTGTGGAAAAATACAGCCTGATTCGCACGGTGCAGACTACCCGGCTTCGCTTTTCCGGGTGGCTGCAAGATCTGGAAGGGGTGATCCAATCGTTGGAGCAGTCGCCGGACCAGGCCCGGCCGGTGCAGGTGGACGCGTTCACCAGGCTCCTGTTGCAGAACATCGCTTCCAGTTTGAGTGATCTCCAGGCTGTGAACCAGATATTGAACGGCGACCCAGCCAATACCTACGTATGCCAGCTGTTACAATGCCCCCGCTCGAATACGTTGATACAAGCCCTGCGCGACACCACGGCCGTTTTGGAATCCACTAAAAATTCGTTTAAGTCGAAAGAATTGGGGCAGCTGAGAAAACGCCTGCAGACTCTATTAGATGAAGAAACAGGCCCGCAAAATGCATTTAACACACACAAATTGTAATTTTTACACTTCTTTAATTCATATTTTACTGAGTAAATTGTAGAAATTAATTATTCTGTAAGCATTCAGAATCTAATAACGCGCTGAATTGAATAGGTGGAAGACGCCGTTTCAGGCTACCTTGGCGGTTGGGATCAGGGCCCTCCAGTCGAAGGCACAGGTTGGATTAATCTCTTGGAGATCATCCGGCCTGTGCCTTTTATTTTGAATCTAAAGGGTCCCGGCTTCTCGGGACCTTTTATTTAAACATCCAGAAAAGGAGTTAGAGGATTGGCAGGTATGGGAATTAAGTTGAAGCTGAAAACCAATATACAAACGAAGATGCTCCTTATCTTCGGCTTGATTTTGGGAATGCTCGTGATTGTTGGCATCATTGGCCTGAACTCGGCAAATTCGATCCATGAAATGTTGACGACCATGTACAACAATCAGGCAACCGGGATTTCCGAGGTTAAGCAGGCTAACGTTGAGCTGTATCGGATTCGTTATGCGACCATGCGAGCGATTCTTGCCGATGACCCTGACGAGGTAGATACGTATGAGGCAGACGTCCAGGCGGCCGAGCAGTCTCTCAAAGATGAGATGGCAGATTTTGACACGTTGATCTTGACTGAGGATGGGGTAGCCCGTTACGAGGCCGTGATGGAGACCCTGGACAACTACATGCCGTATGTGTACCAGGTGATGGATCTATCGAAAAAGAATCTGGATGCCCGCTCCATGGAGGTCGTTGCCGACGGGGCGCCCCTGGCAGAGGAAATCACCGCAGGCATGGAGTGGATGGCGGAGCAAAAAGATCTCCAGGCAAAGGAATATAACGATCAAAGCGCCGTCACTGCTCAACAGGCGCAAACTACAATCATCATTGCGATTGCCTTGGCGACCGTAGCCGGTTTTGCCCTGGCCTTTTTCTTCTCACGCTCGATCTCCAAAGTGGCCAGGCTCATGGCGAGCAAGGCCGAGGAAATTGCCAATGTTGATCTGACCAACCTGGTGGCCGTGACCGGGGCCATGGCAGATGGCGACCTGACCCAATCGATTCGTTTCCAGGCCAGCGAACTGACTTATCATTCCTCGGATGAATTGGGACAGCTGGCCGATGCGTTTAACAATATGATCATGCAGCTGCAAGATGCGGGGGCAGCCTTTGCAATTATGGTGGATAAATTCCACAGTGCGCTTTATCAGGTGGCTGACAGTGCCGCGGCCCTGAGTGCATCTTCCCAGCAGCTGGCGCAATCGTCCGAGCAGTCGGCCAACGCTTCGAGTCAGATTGCCCTGACTATTCAGCAGATTACACAAGGGACGGGTTCGCAGACGGAATCGGTCAACCGGACCATGGCCTCGGTGGAGCAGATGAACCGGGCTATCACCAGTGTGGCCGATGGCGCCCAGGAGCAGGCGGCTGCGGTGGACAAAGCTTCGCAGCTCACCATGGAAATCAACAGCGCCATCGAGCATGTCGCCCAGAGCGCTGAATCCGGCGCCCGGGGCGCGAACAACGCCACACAGGTTGCCAAAGGCAGCGCAGCAAAAGTAACCCGCACAATCGAGGGGATGGGTTCGATTCGCCAGAAAGTGGCCCTCTCGGTGGAAAAGGTCAAAGAAATGGGTTCGCGCAGCGAACAGGTGGGGATGATCGTGGAGACCATCGACGATATCGCCTCACAGACCAACCTGCTGGCTTTGAACGCCGCCATCGAGGCGGCCCGGGCCGGCGAGCACGGCAAAGGCTTTGCCGTGGTGGCAGAGGAAGTGCGCAAGCTGGCGGAGCGCTCCAGTTTAGCCACCAAAGAGATCAGCACGTTGATCCACAGCATCCAGGTGACCGTCGGCGAAGCGGTGGCGGCCATGGATAAGAGCGCCGGAGAGGTGGAAACCGGGGTGGCCAGCGCCAATGAAGCCGGTCAGGCCCTGAACGAGATCTTGCAAACCATAGAAGGTTTCGCCGGCCAGGTGTCGCAGATTGCCACCGCGTCCAAAGAGATCGACGGGTTATCTAACGAACTGGTCGACGCCATGAACTCGGTCAGCGCCGTGGTAGAAGAAAACACGGCCGCTACGGAACAGATGTCCGCCGGCGCCAACGAAGTACACGAGGCGGTGGAGAACATTGCCAGTGTCAGCGAGGAAAACAGCGCCGCCACCGAGGAGGTTTCAGCCTCGGCCGAAGAGATGAGCGCCCAGGTGGAAGAAGTGACCTCCAGCGCCCAATCCCTGGCTGAGATGGCCACCATCTTACAGAACATGGTGGCCCAGTTTAAACTTACTGCCGAGAAATAACCAGCATCGCCCTGGCCTGGAACTACCGGGCCTCTGGTGTACTTCAGAGGCCCGGACGGGAAATGTTAAAAAATGCGCCGGGAGATCGATCTTTCGCCGGTTGCGATGAGAGTGTTGAATTCTTCCAGGATGTATTTATACAGTGTGCCGCCTTCGCTGACCAGGAAGTGCGGCACATCGCCTTTGGTGTCCTTGTACGAGCCTAGCGCCAGGATGCCCAGCTTGTCAAAACGATACAGGGTAAACATGGGGGCAACCGAAGCATACCAGAGCTCCACCACGGCGCCATTTTGAGAGGCGGTTTCGTACATCTTGGTGTAATCACGGCTGGCTTCTGCGATCAGATTCTGAAACTCGCCGGGGGATTTGGAAAAGCGATGCGCCAGCTCCTGGAGGATGACCTCATTCTCAGGGTCGGGCAAGACCACCCGCAGCCGGGTATCTTTACGATGGATAAATTGATCCAGCAGGTTGCTGTTGGTACTGCGCCAGGTCCGGGCATAGGTGAAGAACACGTCCAGTTGATCTACTTTCTCGAACAGGTGGTCCCAGTCGATATTGCGCGCCTGCATGGTGATGCTGTCCAGGCCGGCCTGGCAAATCGAGTCGGAGACCAACAGCTTATCGATCAAAGAATCCAGTGAATTGGTGATTTTCCTTTCAGTGGATTGTGCTATACTGATTTTCGATGAATTCTCCTCACTCAATTGGATGATCTTTTCCAACATATCTTGCGTTTGTTGTGTCTTTTTGGTACTCTCTTCATAGGCATGTTTGTCTCTAAGCGCCGAAGACGTCAAGATACCCAGCGCGGCCAGTGTAATGCCGGTAGCCACGGATTGATTCGCGTAGCCAAGCGAGCTGGCGATGCCGATACCAAACGCGACGACCACGGTCACGTACAGGTCGATATTTTCACCTCTTTTAATATCATTCCAGATCTTTTTAAATAGTGACATCTGAACTGCCTCCTTTGCAACCTCGGTGGGTACGTGCATCCAACTCCGGTTGCCCAGGCCGGTTCTGGACCGGTTGCCGCAACGGCGCTTCCTTTTAATGTTGGTGTGGGTGGATTGGTGGAATCCTGTTTCCGGCCTGTTGGGGACCCGTCCCTGGAAGGGACCCTTATATGATTAAACGACCGGAGACCCAAAAAGGAGTGCGTTCCGATCGGTATTGGTCCAATTTTGATACGAAACGTCGGGCTTGCCCGGAGAGGAATTTCCAGTCTGGCGAGGACCGCAGGGATGGTCTACCCGAGTTCAAGATTAGCACACAGAAGGGGTATAGATTCGTATGGAGCACAAACTGTTCATCGATGGTCAGTGGAAAGCGAGCGGGGAATGGATGGAGGTACGCAATAAGTACAGCGGCGCAGTGATCGGCGCTGTGGCCATAGCCAGGCGGGCGGATGTGGAGGAAGCCATTGCCGCAGCCGAACGGTCCGCACCGGCCATGGCAGACCTGCCTGCTCATCGCCGTTCCGGGGTCCTGGCCCGGGCAGCCGCGCTGTTGGTGGAGCAGCGTGAGGACTTCGCCCGTACCATCGCCGCCGAGGCGGGTAAGGCGCTCAAATTTGCCCGCGCCGAAGTCGACCGGGCCATCAGCACCTTCACCATTGCGGCTGAGGAGGCCAAGCGTATGCACGGAGAGACCGTGCCCTTGGACGCCATCCCCTCCGGCGAAGGTTATTTCGGCTACTGGACGCGCCGCCCGGTGGGGGTAATTGCCGCCATCAGCCCGTTCAACTTTCCGCTCAACCTGGTGGCCCACAAAGTCGCCCCGGCCCTGGCGGCCGGCAACACCCTGGTGCTCAAGCCGGCCAGCACGACGCCGCTCAGCGCGGTTAAACTGTGTGCCTTGCTGCAGGAAGCCGGCCTGCCGGATGGGGCCATCAACCTGGTCGTCGGCCCGGGGGGCACGGTGGGGGAGTGGCTGGTGACCGACCCGCGGGTGGCCAAGGTCACCTTTACCGGCAGCCCGCCGGTGGGCGAGCACATCCTGTCGGTGGCCGGGATCAAAAAGGTCACTCTGGAATTGGGGAACAACTCCCCGGTGATCGTCGCCCCGGACGCCGACCTGGACTACGTGGCCAGGCGCTGCGCCCTGGGGGCCTACTACAACTCGGGCCAGGTGTGCATCTCGGTGCAGCGCATCTACGGGCAAAAAGAGGTTTACGAGCCCTTGACCGAGAAATTTATTCAGGCCAGCCAGGCCATGGTGGTGGGCGACCCGTTGGATGAACGCGTCGACGTGGGACCCATGATCGACGGGCGTGAGGCCGAGCGCATCGAAGGCTGGGTGAAAGAAGCCCAGGCAGGCGGGGCCAGCGTGCTGACCGGCGGCCGGCGTGAGGGCGCGGTGTATTATCCCACCGTCCTGGCCGGGGTGACCCCTGAGATGAAGGTGGTGGCCGAAGAGACCTTTGCCCCGGTGGCCTCGCTGATCGCCTACGACGCATTTGAAGACGCCTTACGCCTGGCCGACCAGACCCAGTTCGGCCTGCAGGTGGGGGTGTTCACCCGGGACATCGACCGGGTGTTCCAGGCGGTACGGCGGCTCAACTTTGGCGGGGTGATTATCAACGATACCCCGGTCTTTCGCGCCGACCACATGCCCTACGGCGGTAACCGGCGCAGTGGGTTGGGGCGCGAGGGCGTGCGCTATGCCATGGAGGACATGACCAACATCCAGATGGTAGCCATCCGTTTGAACACCTAAGGAACGTTCGTTCGGGAGAATGGTTTGGGGGTGTTATTAGGGGTGGTGAAACCGCCCCAATAACACCCCTGGAGATTTTTCCACTTGTCCCGAATTCAGGATCAATTTCGTTTTAGCCAAAGGAGACGTGCCATGCAATATCAACTGTGGATCGATGGGGCCTGGGTGGAAAGCAAGGGCGGAGGGGTGTTGTCCGTGGAGAACCCGGCCAGCGGGGAGAAGATCGCCGAAGTGGTCGATGCCAGTACCGCAGACGTGGACTGCGCCGTGCAGGCGGCCCGCACGGCGTTTTACGACGGGCGCTGGTCCCGACTGACACCGGGCGAGCGTTCGAAGATATTGTGGAAACTGGCCGACCTGCTGGAGGCGCATGCCGAGGAGTTCGCCCGGGTGGAGACGGAGAACACCGGCAAACCGTACCAGTACGTCAGCCTGAATGCCGATACGGTGTTTTCGATCGACAACCTGCGTTTCTTTGCCGCCGCAGCGCGGGACACCCACGGCTCGCACGCCGGTGAGTACATGGCCGGTTATACCTCTGTCTTTCGCCGCGAGCCGGTGGGGGTGGTGGGGCAGATTGCGCCGTGGAACTACCCCCTGATGATGGCGGTGTGGAAGCTCGGCCCGGCGCTGGCCGCCGGGTGCACCACGGTGCTCAAGCCGGCGTCGCTGACCCCATTGAGCACGTTGAAACTGGCCGAATTGTTCGCCGAGGCGGGTATCCCGGCCGGGGTGGTCAACATCGTCACCGGGCGCAAGGCCGGCCAGGCGTTGGTGGAGCACCCCGACGTGCGCATGATCAGCGTGACCGGTTCCACCGAGGTGGGCCAGTCTATCATGCGCAATGCAGCCGGGACGGTCAAACGCCTGCACCTGGAGCTGGGCGGCAAGGCTCCCCTGTTGGTGTTTGCCGACGCCGACCTGGAAATGGCGGCTCAGAAGGCGGCCATGGCAGCTACCTTCAACACCGGCCAGGACTGCACGGCGGCCACCCGGGTTTACGTGGAAGCAAGCGTGGCCGGCGACTTCCAGGAGGCCCTGGTGGAGGCAGTGCGGGCCACGCGGGTCGGGGATCCCTTCGACGAGGCTACCCAGGTGGGGCCAATGATCTCCGGCGGGCAGCGCGAATCGGTGCGCGGCTTTGTGGAACGCGCCCAGGCCGGGGGAGCCCGGCTGTTGACCGGCGGCGGCGTGCCACAGGGCTTTGAACGTGGCTATTACTACGAGCCGACCGTGATCGCCGGGGCCGATCAAAAAGCAGAGATCATCCAATGCGAGGTATTCGGCCCGGTGGTGACGGTGAATGCCTTCCGCGACGAGGCCGAGGCGGTGGCCCTGGGCAACGACGTGGTGTATGGCCTGGCATCTTCCGTGTTTACCACTGACGTGGGACGTGCCATGCGGGTTTCCTCCCAGCTGGAGTTCGGCACGGTGTGGGTCAACGACCACATCCCGCTGGCTTCTGAAACGCCGCACGGTGGGTTCAAGCAGTCCGGCTTTGGCAAAGACCTGTCCGCCGAGGCGGTAGGGGATTACCTGATCACCAAGCACGTGATGATCTCCCAGGCTTAGCCGGGAGAGATTGAGTGATAAAGGGGGATTTTATGGCCCACCCGCACCGCGGGTGGGCCAACTTTTAAGAGCCGGGAGCAGATCAAATGGCTCCGGTTCCGGTTGCACTCTGCTCTACCGGACGGGATGGCTGTAGTCTATACCTATGGGCGCATGAAATTCCTGGCATGGGGGTGGAAGGCTGGAGAGCGTGGATCGATATGTGGCCTTCTCGCGCGGCATCAACGTCAGCCGGCATAAACGCGCCGACATGGCCGGCCTGCGTCAGGCCTTCGCGGGGGCAAGACACTGCTGGCGCCGGGCAACGTACTGTTCGCTGCCGCGCCGGCAAAGCGCAGTGCC
>JAAZNB010000250.1 GCA_012798515.1 Chloroflexota bacterium | reverse complement strand
TGCGGCGGCAGGCTGTCTGCCCCAAATAAAGCCCGGTTGAAGGCGCTCAACGTCTCCGCGTCGCTCCACACGCCCTTGGTCTGGAAAGTCACCCGGGCGTGATGCTCGAAGCGTTTGACGTCATCCAGGCTGAGCAGCTTGTTGCTGAGGATCACCACCGGCACGTGGCGCAGGCGGGGGTCAGTACGCATCTGGTCGAGGACGGCCACGCCGTCCATCCCCGGCATCATCAGATCCAGCAGCACCAGGGCAGGCGTCTCTTCTTCCATACAAGCCAGGGCCTGAAAGCCATCCTCTGCCGTGCGCACGGAGCTGGCCGGGAAACCGTTCTGCACCAAGGCCTGGTGCTGGGCCCGGATTTCAGGGTCATCGTCCACGATCAAGATGGCGCCGGAGGCCTGCACGGGGCACAGGGCGTTGATGGCGTCCATCAGGCTCTCGTCCCCGGGCGTCTTCAAGGCAAAGCCGGTCAGGCCCACGGACAGCATCGGCACCGCATCCTCGTGCTGCGGCAGCTGGCCATATAGAATGAAAGGCAGCTGCGAGAGGCGTGGAGAAGTGCGCAAACGGCGCACCAGGCTCCAATCGTCCGGCTGCGCTCCGCTCAGGTCCCAGGCGATGGCGGCCGGCTCCACCTCTTCCAGGGCCTGCTCGACGTCATCGTTGACGTGCAGCACTTTGATCTCCAGCCCTCGCCGCCGGCACATCGATACAATCTCCACGGCCGGCTCCTCCGTCGACGAGATCAACAACAAGACCGGCTGCGCGTTTTCCCGCCCCGGGCGGGCCTGTTCGAGAGCCGGCAGCGGCAGGCGGATGTGGAAGGTGCTTCCCCGGCCGGGTTCGCTCTCCAGGGTCAGCTGGCCACCGTGCAGGGCCACCAGGTGGCGGGTAATGGACAGCCCCAGCCCGATACCGCCCGAGATGTGATGGTCGTGCTCCACCGTGACGAAAGGCTCGAAAATACGCTCCTGTTGGTCAACGGGGATGCCCAGCCCGGTGTCGCTCACCCAAAAATGAACGTCCGGGGGCTCCACCTCTGCACCCAGGCTGATTTGCCCGCTGGCGGTGAATTTACGGGCGTTACTCAACAGGTTGAGCAGGATCTGGCGCAGGCGCACCGCGTCGGCGCGGATCAACGGCAGGCGCTCGGGAAGATCCAGTTTCCAGGCCAGGCCGACATGCGCCGGTTGGCCGGCCATGCTGTGGAAAGCCTCAGCCAGCAAAGGCCGCGGGTCGATCAGCTCGATGGCCAGGTCCAGTTCGTCGATCTCGGCCCGTGACAGGTCCAACAGGTCGTTGATCACCCGCAGCTGGTGCTCGGCGTGGTCCTGGATGTGCTGGAGGTCCTCGGCCAGCCCCGGGCGGGCTTCTAAATCACACGAGCCTAAGGATTGCAGCGCGCCGCGCGTATAGCCCAGGATGATGTTCAAAGGTGTGCGCAGCTCGTGGCTGACGTTGGCCAATAAACGGGTTTTGATGTGATCGGCTTTCTCGGCCACGTAACGCGCGTGGCGGATCTCTTGAAACAGCGCAGCTCCCTGGATCGCGCTGCTCAGGTTGCCGCGCAAGAGCTCGTATACGTCGCCGTTCTGCGGGCCAATTTCGAACAAGATATAGCCGATGGATTTCTCTTGAAAGTACAGCGGCTCGACCACCATGCTGTACCGGCGGTGGTGCGGCAGCAGGTCGAGCGGGACCAGCTGGCGAGCCTGAAAACGCCGCCCCTCGGGGCCCAAGGCGGACCTGCCCTGCTCGGTATAAGCCAACACCAGGCGGGCGTATTCCGATGGGTCGCCGGGCTCTTCATACAGCGCCAGAAAGGCGCTGGGAATGCCCAGGCCGGGCAGGCGTTCGGCCAACACGTCGGTCAGTTTCTGGATATCGAAGGTGGTCAACAACAGGCGGTTCGTCTCGCGCAGGTACTCTGTCTGGCGTTCTTCCTGCCACTGCCAGTAGGATTGGGCCCGCTGCACCCCCTCGCTCACCACGACCCGGGCACAAGCCAAGAGGCTTTCCGTCTCGGCATTCCGTTCTACGGCGCCGGCCTGTAAAGCGTGTTTCCGCAGCACCGACAGGGCGTCCTGCCACAGGTTGGCGTCCCTTTTCTCCACCATGGAAGCATCCAGGCCTTCGTTCAGGGCGGCCAGGAAATGGTCCGGCTGGGAACGTTGTATTGCCCGCAGGAGCGCGTCCAGTATCGGCTCGATCTGCCGGCGGGCTTTGTCATCCTGCATGTCGATCACCGCCGCCATCTCGGCCAGGCAAGCTTCTTTCCAGTGTGTGGGTGAAGGAGCCTCCTCTGCCTCACCGCCGTCCGGGAAGGGCGCGTACCCGGCCCGGGCCACCGCAGCCGAAGGGCATCCACAGGACTGGCGCACGACCAGGTTGGAAGGCAGCGTGATCAAAGCCGGCACGTTTTCCCCGGCCAACAGGGAGAGCAGCACTTCGACTGACCTGGCGCCTTGATGGTAAAACGGCAGGTCCACCGTGGTCAGCGGGGGCGCAGCCAGGCGCTCTTCGATCGAATTGTTGAAGCCGGTCACGGCGACGTCGTCCGGGATGGTGTAGCCGCGGGCCTGCAAAGTCTTCAACGCCCACAGTGCCAACAGGTCGCTGACCGCCGCTACGGCCTGGAAATCGGTCCCCGGGCGCAAGCCGCGCTCATCGAGCAAGATCTGCACCGCCGTGGCCCCCGATTCCCAGCGCAGGGGCCGGGTCACCAGCTCGGGCAGGAAAGGCAGCTGGTAAGCCTGGAGCGTGTCCTGGTAGGCGCGGTAGCGTTCCTGGGCGTAATAATGGCCCTCGGGACCCCGGATGAAAGCGATACGGCGATATCCGTGGTGTTCGATCAGGTGCGCCAGCAGGGCGCGCATCCCGTGGTAGCTGTCGACCGATACGGTAGGCATCCCTTCCATAAACTGAGCCATGCTGACCATGGGTAAATGCAGGTAGCGCTGGTGGAACTGCTTGATCTCGGCCGGCCCCAGCACACCCCCCAGGCTGGACGACCAGGTCACCAGCCCATCCAGGCATAACTCACCGGCCAGATCGTAAATAGCGTTGCGCTGGTTTTCGTAGGCGTCAGGCGATTTCAGTCGCCCTCCCGGGAAGCAGATCAGGTTGACGTCCTGCTGCCGGGCGGCGTCTAACAGGCCCGGCCACAGCGCCCGGCTGGCGCCGGTGTGCAGGCTGGCCAACAAGAATCCGATGGTGGCCCGGTGCGTCACCGCAGGAGGGCGTGGGGGGGCAGGTACATATTTTTCTGTATTCGGGAAGCTCATGGGGCAAACTCCGTTGCCGCGCTCTGCTGTATACTTTTACTTAAGTCGATAGAATTTTCTGTTTCCATTGTAACCGCTCAGTCAAACGAGGGGATGAATGGGGCTGCCACACAGGCCGCAGCGCCACATGTTACACCATTCCCGGCCAGCCCCTTATACGCCGGATTGAGCCGGCCAATATTTGAATATCTATATCTATATTTTTACCCAAAACTAATAAATTGAAAACCGCAATTCCCTGTGCAGGCCGCTATTGTCCATAAGGTGCACGGTAAAGTCCAAATACCCATTTCTATAATGGAGGCATAAGAATGTCTACCCAATCCCCAAAAGCAGACATAC
>JAAZNB010000249.1 GCA_012798515.1 Chloroflexota bacterium | reverse complement strand
TTTCCCGGAATGGCTGGCCGCTGACACGCGCGGTGGCTATTCCGGTTACCTGGTCCCGGCCGAACACCTGGTGGAGTTAGCCCAGGCGCTGCGGGATGAATTTGGCTACGATTACCTGTCTTCGGTGACGGGGGTAGATTACTACCCCGAGGACTTGATGGAAGTGGTCTACCACGTGTACAAATCCACGGGCGGTCCGGCGCTGGTGCTCAAGGTCCAGACGGGACGCCAGGACTCGCACCTGCCCTCCCTGGTGTCTGTTTATCCCGGGGCGGATTTCCAGGAGCGCGAGGCCTGGGACCTGTTGGGCATTCGTTTCGACGGGCATCCTAACCTGCTGCGCATTTTGATGTGGGAAGGCTTTGCCGGCCATCCCCTGCGCAAGGACTGGCACGAGCCGTATTTCGAAGAGGATTTCAAACCCTTCAAACGCCGCTGGCCCGAGGGGCACGTGACGCGCCGCGAAGACGAAGTCCCCTTTGGCGAGAACGTGCAGTACCCGGCCGGCTTCGATCCCGACCAGTGGGAGCCGGAAGGTGACGAGGCCATTTACAAGAGCCTGGAAGAAGTGCGCCAGCACATCTCCACCGGGCTCAAGACCGACCAGATGATCGTCAACCTTGGGCCGCAGCACCCTTCCACCCACGGCGTCTTCCGCATGGTGGTTTTGCTGGACGGCGAACAGGTGGTTGACCTGAGGCCGGTGATGGGCTACCTGCACCGCAACCACGAGAAGATCGGTGAGCGCAACACGTTCATCCAGAACATGCCCTTCACCGATCGCCTGGACTATATCTCGTCGATGAGCAATAACTTCGGCTATGCCCTGGCAGTGGAAAAGCTGCTGGGTGTGCAGCCACCGGAGCGGGCGGAGTACATCCGCGTGATCATGGCCGAGCTGACGCGCATCATCAGCCACCTGTTTTCCATCGGCTTCCTGCTCAATGATCTGGGAGCTTTCTTCACCCCCTCGCTGTATGTGATCGAAGAACGTGAGCTGATCCTGGACGTGTTCGAAGCGGTGGCCGGGTCGCGCATGATGTGCAACTACTTCCGCTTCGGCGGGGTGGCGCGGGACATCGACGAGCGTTCCCTGGCCAAGATCAAGGAACTGGTCCTGGAACGCCTGCCGCGCAAAGTGGAAGAACTGGACCGCTACCTGACGAACAATGAAATCTTGCGCAACCGCTGTGAAGGTGTGGGGGTGATCACCCCCGAGCAGGCCATTGCCTTGTCGGCCGCCGGGCCGATCCTGCGCGCCGCGGGCGTGCCTTACGACGTGCGGCGGGCCGATCCGTACAGCATCTACGATCGCTTCGACTTCGACGTGGCTTATGGCGTGCACGGCGACATCTACGATCGCTACCTGGTGCGCTTCGCCGAGATTCGCCAGAGCCTCAAGATCCTGGCCCAGGCCCTGCGCGACCTGCCCGACGGGCCGGTCTTGACCGGAAAGCAGCAGTGGCAGACGCGCGTGCCGGCCGGAGAATCCTACGGGCGGGTAGAAGGTCCCAAGGGTGAGCTGGGGTTCTACGTCGTCTCCAATGGCAAAGCCAACCCGGTGCGCTATCACGTGCGGGCCCCGTCCTTTATCAACCTGACCAGCCTGGCGCCAATGTCGCGAGGTGAAAAGATTGCCGACGTGGTCACCATCCTCGGCTCGATCGATATCGTCCTTGGCGAAGTGGATCGCTAGACAGGAGCGCCGCACATGAATGGCTTTGGCATTATCAAGGGGCTGGGCGTGACCTTCAAGCACTTCGTGGATACTTATATCGAAGACTTGAAGGGCAAGAATAAACGCTATTTTTCTCCAGAGGGCATCGAAGAACGCACCCGGGCAGACACACAGGGCATCTTCACCGTGCAATACCCGGAGGAGAAACTACCCATCCCCGAGGAATTCCGTTACATCCCCTTCCTGGTGTACGAAGAGGGCCCGGACGGCGAGAAGATGGACCGCTGCACCTCGTGTGGCATCTGCGCCAAGGTGTGCCCGCCCCAGTGCATCTGGATCGTGCGCACCAACGACCCCGTCACCGGACGACCGGTGCCTGCCCCGGCCGAATTCTACATCGACGTGGACATCTGTATGAACTGCGGGCTGTGCGCCGAATTTTGTCCTTTCGACGCCATCAAGATGGACCACGACTACGAGTTGTCTTCTTACGACCGCCAACGCGATCACATCTTCAACAAGGAGCGGCTTTCCAGGCCGGTCAGCTACTATGCTTCGATCCGGCCGGTGAACTATGCCCGGGAAGAAGCGGCGCGGGCGGCTAAAGAAGCGGCTAAATCTGCCAAAAGCGCGCCGCCGGCCAGGACGGGCGGCGCTTGAGGAAACGGGGCCCAGGATGTATAATACCGACACAGAACTCCTATTTCCTCTGCGGGTGATCCCAGCCCTGGGCTCCCTGCGAGGACCTGTATGGCGCCAATTGGTAGAGCGAATCTCTGCAGCGGATGCCGACCCAATCGACCAATTGGCTTTTGTGTTATTAATGGTCCGCCTGGCGGGCTGCGTGACGTGCAACGCAGACGCATTCCGGGCAATGAAAGGCTGTACGCAGTGCGCGCGCCAGGTGGTGCGGCGCTACCGGGGCAGCGACCAGGACCTGGTGGACCAATTTACCGAGTCACGGCAAGAAGTAAGTGAATATCTGGCGAAAGAAAACGCCTGAGCTATCGGTACAAAAACTGTCTCGGGAAGGAAAAATCAGACATGGCAGACTTAACGGTCAGTCAAGAAGCCGTTTTGAAGGCTTTGAGTACAGTCCAGGAGCCAGAACTACACCGCGATCTGGTGACCTTGAATATGATAAAAGAGCTGGAGATCGCAGGCGACCAGGTCAAGTTTACCATCCAGCTGACCACTCCAGCCTGCCCGCTGCGCGGCAGGATTGAGAGCGAAGCACGGGCGGCAGTGATGAGTATCCCCGGCGTGAGCCAGGTAAACGTCAAGCTGGACGCCAACGTACCCTCGGATGGCCGGCCGCGCGGGCTGCTGCGCCTGCCGGTGAAAAATGTCCTGGCGGTCGCTTCCGGCAAAGGCGGGGTGGGTAAGAGCACAGTGGCGGTCAACATGGCCGTGGCCCTTGCCCAGAGCGGGGCCAAGGTCGGCCTGTTGGACGCCGACATCTATGGCCCTAACGTGCCCACCATGATGGGCGTGGCGCGCTTGCCCGAGCCGGTGGACGAGAAACTCCTCCCGGCCGAGGCCTATGGCGTGAAGCTGATGTCGATCGGATTCCTGGTGCGTCCCGGCCAGGCGTTGATCTGGCGCGGCCCCATGCTGCATTCGGCTATCCGGCAGTTCCTCAGCGATGTGGAGTGGGGCGAGCTGGACTACCTGGTAATCGACCTGCCCCCGGGCACGGGCGACGCCCAGCTGAGCCTGGCGCAGTCGATCCCGCTTTCGGGGGGCATCATCGTCACCCTGCCCCAGCAGGTCTCCCTGGAGGACGCCAATCGCGGCCTGCGTATGTTTACCGAATTGAACGTGCCCATCCTGGGGGTGGTGGAAAACATGAGCTACCTGGAACTGCCCGACGGAACGCGCATGGACGTGTTCGGCCAGGGTGGTGGAAAACAGCTGGCCGAGCTCAACCAGGTGCCTTTCCTGGGTGAAATCCCCATGGATCCCGACGTGCGCATCGGCGGCGACGCGGGCAAACCCATATTACTGTCCCGGCCGGATTCCGGACCGGCCAAGGCTATCCGCTCCATCACTGAACTGGTCGCCGCACGCTTGAGTGTGGCCGCTCTCCAAAACCAGAGCGGAGTACCCATCAATGTGATCGGTTGACACAGGTATTATTCATGGAACCGTTAGTCGTTGGTGTTCGGTTTTCGAAAGTCGGTAAAATCTATCATTTCGACGCCAGCAATGTCCCCGACATCAAGACGGGAGATTCTGTGGTCGTCGAGACCAGCCGGGGGTGGCAGTTGGGCCAGGTGGCCCAGCTGGTGCCTACCCCCGCACCTCCACCGGATGGCAGCTGGAAACAGGTGGACCGTAAGGCTTCGCCGCGTGACCTGATGATGCGCATGAACTGGCAGCAGAAGGAGATGGCGGTGGTGGTGAACTGCAAGGCGCGGGCCAAAGAGCTGCGCCTGGTGGGGATCAAGATCGTGGGCGCCGAGTACAGCTTCGATGGCACCCGTTTGTCGATCCTGTTCAGCAGCGAGTCGGAGGACAAGGTCGAACTCAAATCCCTGCGCCAGGACATGCAGAAATTGTATTCGCCCTCCCAGGTGGAACTGCGCCAGATTGGCCCGCGCGACGTGGCCAAGATCATCGGCGGAATGGGGGCCTGCGGCCTGGAGTCACGCTGCTGTTCCAAATTCCTTACCGATTTCAGCTCGATCTCTATCCGCATGGCCAAAGAGCAAGAGATCTCCCTCACCCCCACCGAGATCACCGGTATGTGCGGGCGCCTGCGCTGCTGCCTGATTTACGAATACGAGCAGTACGTCGAGGCGCGCAAAGGCCTGCCCAAGAAAAACAAGCGGGTGGTCACGCCCCAGGGCGAGGGCAAGGTGGTGGAGATCATCCCCCTGCGCCACGTGGTGGTGGTCGACCTGCCCGAAGTTGGCCGGCGGGAATTCACCCGCGAGGAGCTCGAACCGGCGGATGAGCTGGAACGCTTGCAGAAAAAGATGCAGTCGCCGTGCGGCAGTGAAGGCGGGGGCACTTGTGACTGTGGCCAGTCCGATAACAAGAATAAACGCAAACGCTCGTAAAGCCCGGCCGGCGGGCGCAGTAGAGGTGGACTGATGGAAAATGCCTTCTTGCAAGCCGCCCAGGCGATGGCAGACGATGCGCGCCAGGTGCGCCGTGACCTGCATCGCCATCCCGAGCTGGGCTTTCAGGAGTACCGCACCGCAGGTATCATCGCGGCCGAGCTGGCTAAGCTGAACATCGAAACCATGTCCGGGATTGCCCAGACCGGCGTGGTGGGTCTGATCGAAGGAGCACGGCCGGGACCGGTCGTGCTCCTTCGATTCGATATGGACGCCCTGCCTATCCAGGAAGAGAACCAGGTAGAATACGTTTCCACCCGGCCCGGGGTGATGCACGCCTGTGGGCACGACGGGCACGTGGCTATCGGCCTGACGGTGGCCCGGCTGCTGGCCGGGGCTCGACCGGACCTGGCCGGGACGATCAAGCTGGTCTTCCAGCCGGCCGAGGAAGGCCTGGGCGGCGCCGAACGTATGCTGGCCGAGGGCGTGCTGGAAAATCCCCGGCCGGATTACGCCCTGGCGCTGCACCTGTGGAACGACCGGGAGGTCGGTTGGGCGGGCATCGTCCCCGGGGCGCTGATGGCGGGGGCGGACAAGTTCCAGGTGCGCATCTCCGGGCGTGGGGGACACGGCGGCCTGCCCGAGCAAAGCATCGATCCGGTGGTGGCCGCCGCACAGCTGGTGAGCGGTATCCAGACCATCGTGTCGCGCAACCTGTCTCCCCTGGAAGCCGGGGTGATCAGCGTGACTCAGCTCACTGCCGGGGATACCTTTAACGTGATCCCGGCCTGGGCGGAGATCAAAGGCACCATCCGTACGTTCGACCCGCCGGTGCGCCAGCGTATCCTGGAGCGCTTACAGGCCCTGGTCGAGCACGTCCCGGCCGCCTTTGGGTGCACGTCTGCGC
This sequence comes from Chloroflexota bacterium, assembly GCA_012798515.1. Taxonomy (GTDB): domain Bacteria; phylum Chloroflexota; class Anaerolineae; order Anaerolineales; family Anaerolineaceae; genus JAAZNB01. The sequence continues at coordinate 4,683 of JAAZNB010000249.1, read as the reverse complement.
TGGAAGTTCGTCAGGTGACGCCGGCGGTGGTCAACGATGCCCGGGTTACGGCGGTGGTGGAACAGGCCGCCAGAGATTCGGGCGCCGGATTCCAGATCGAGAGTGATTACCACACCACGGTCTCGGAGGATATGGCTTACCTGCTGGAGCGCGTGCCGGGCTGCTATTTCTTTGTGGGGTCGGCCAACGCCCAGGCGGGTTTGAACTTCGGCCACCACCATCCCCGTTTCGATTTCGACGAGCGGGCTTTGCCCCTGGCAGCCGGGTTGATGGCCTCCGCGGCGGCGGCGCTGGCCGGATATCATCGGGGGTGATCAGATGGTCGGTTTTTTTTAAATCCATTCCTGGTGATGATTTTAGAAGATTAACGCCCTGGTTTTGTGCGGATCGTGAATGGTTGCAGACGAGGAGAAAGCAGGTTATTGACTTTCTGCCTGCTGGGATGCGTGCATCCATGTTGAATGGTTGGGCGTACCCTTGTCGGGGCACTTTACCCTGTCGGGACATGACATATAAGCCCGAATTTCTGCCTGCCAGGATGCGTGCATCGATTTTGAACGGTCGGGCGTGGAAGCCCGACCTGCTGGAAAGAACCAGGATGTGTGCATCCATGTTGAACGGTCGGGTGTGGAAGCCTGACCTGCTGGGGAAAGGGGATGTGTGCATCCATGTTGAATAGTTGGACGTACCCCTGACGGTGCACTTTACCCCTAGCGGAGTATGATGTACCCCTACGGGGCACTTTGGATGCCCGACCTGCTGGAAAGAACCAGAATGGATAAAAACATCGAGAGATGGGCCCCCCGGCCCATCTCTCTACATATTTCAATGATTGCCCAATAATTTTACCGGTCTGTGCAGGAATAGCACGGGTCGATCGAAGCCTGGATCAGCGGCATGTCGGCCAGCTGCTGGCCGAGGCTCATGGGCCGAACCGAGGGCATGTTCATGTAGGTTGGGGTGCGGATCTTGACCCGCTGGGGTATGTCGCTCCCATCAGAGCGGACATAGTACATGACTTCACCCCGCGGGGCTTCCGCCCGGGCGGTCGCTTCGCCCGGGATGAGGCTGGGGAAACCGGGGTTGGCTTTCAACGGCCCGGCCGGCAGCTTGTGCAGCGCCGTTTCAATCAGGCGAATGCTTTCCAGCATTTCCAGGGCTCGCACCACCACGCGGGCCTGCACGTCGCCGGCCTGCTCGACCACCGGCTTGAAATCGAGCTCCCCATACGCGGCGTACGGCAGGTCGCTGCGCAGGTCGTTGCCGACGCCGGAGGCGCGTGCGGTGGGGCCAACCGTCCCATACGCCAGGGCATCTTCCCGGGTGAGCACACCCACCCCGGCGGTGCGCGCCTGAACGGTCCTGTCGGTGGTGAAAATGGGGATGACCAGGCGTTGGATGCCGGACTGGATGTCCTGCACCGCACTCAAGATGCCGTCCGGATCAGTCAGGTCGCGGTTGACGCCGCCGATGCAGTTCATGGCGTAATTAACGCGGTTGCCCGAAATGGCTTCCAGGGTGTCCATCACCCGCTCCCGCAAGGCGAAGATCTCCATAAACATGGTCTGGAAGCCGATCAACTCGGCTGCCACGCCGGACCACAACAAATGCGAGTGCAGGCGCTCCAGCTCGGCCACGATGACGCGAATGTATGCAGCCCGGGCCGGCAGCTCGATGCCGGCAATCGCTTCAGCGGCCATGCAAAAGGTCAGCGTGTGCACGTTGGAACAGATGCCGCACACCCGTTCGACCAGGGTCAGGTCCTGGAGGTAATTCCGCCGTTGGGCGAGGAGCTCGATCGAGCGGAAGTTGAATCCAATCACAATATCCACGTCTTGCACGATCTCGCCCTGGCAGGTGATATTGATCTTATAGGGTTCTTCCAGGGCGGGATGATAGGGTCCGATGGGAATGGTGTAGGGCATGATTAGCTCCTCTCTCGCCCGGCGGCCCCGCCGGTCGCGCGGAAAAAGCCCGCTTCCAGCTGATTGGGGCGGATCAGGCGCTGGGGGTGCGGGTGACCGCTAAATTCGACTCCATACAGGTCCTGGATCTCGCGTTCGATCCAATCTGCAGCCGGCAGGATGGAACTGATAGATGGTAAAACATTGCTATGGGTGGACACTTTCAAATTAAAAGCCTGGCGTTCCTGGAGATAATGATAAATAACCTGGGTCTCTCCGTCGGGCAGGTCGAAGGCGCTGATGGTGCTCAAACGTGCCTGATGGGCGTGCATGAGCGTGGCTACGGCCCTTACGTCCAGATCTGGCGCGGCCATCCACCATCCGTCGCGCCGGGCATACAACGCAGTCGCACCCGGCAAGCTCTGTAATTCGTATTTCAGGTTTGTCGTCACGTGGGCCTCACATCTTCTCTACGGCCTGCATGAAGCGCCGGCCGGTAGCGCGCTGGCGGCAGCGTTCGCACAAACCGCGCATGGCGATGATATCCTCCGGCATTGCGCCACCGTATAGCTGTGCCAGCAGGCTCTCCGGAATCAAGCGGACTGGCTGTCCGCACTCACGGCAGGGTTCCAGCGCGATGGTGTGGGAGAGATAATGCTGAGCGCGCTCGGTGAGTGGTTCCGGGGCAGCCGGGGCGAATCCCAGGGCCTGGGTTGGACAGTATTGGACACAAAAACCACAGAAGGTGCAACGGTCTTCGGTGTACTGCCACAGGGCGGTCAAGGGTTGGTGCTCATCGATGGTGATGGCGCCCGGCGAGCAGGCGTAGACACACGCGCCACAGGCAATACAAAGCTCCCCGGCATGCTCGAGACGGCCGCGATAACCGCCCGGGTAGGGAACGTTGTCAGCGGGGGGGCGGGTCCGAGAAGCGTGGGCCAGATTTTGCGACAGGAGATTGAATATGTTCATAATGACTCCGTAGTTATCCGGCGAAGGCGATCAACAAAGCTACGAGCGCCGCCGCTGCTCCCCAGCTCCAATACAATTTAAAGGCCTGGTTGAGCTTGAGCCGGGCCGTCGCGGTGGCCAGGCCGGTCACCGCCGCGACCAGGAGCAGGCTCAACAACAGGTAAGCCACCCAGGCCAGCGGACCGCTGACCAGCGGCAAGATAAACAAAGCGGCGAACAGCCCCACCATGGCGACCAGTTCGGTGGCGTGGCTCAGCTCGAACAACGCCAGCGGCAGGCCGTTGAATTCAGTGTAGGCGCCGGCGACGATTTCCTGCTCGGCGTTGGGGATGGAGAAAGGATTCATCTTGATGCGGGCCGGCAGCGCCAGGATGAACGCCAGCGCGGCAGCCAGATGGACCCAACTCAACGGTCCGTGGGCCAGCGCCGTCAGGCTGAAACTACCGGCGCGGGCGGCCAGTGCGATCACGGCTGCCAGAAAAGGCAGGTTATACGCCAGGCTCATCATGGCTTCGCGAGTGGCGCCCACCTGGCCATAGGGCGAGCGGGTGGCAAAACCGGCCAATACTTCGCATAACACCGGCATCTCCAGCAGGTACAGGAAGACGATCAGGTCGCCCGGGAAGGACTGCATCGGGTTGCCGGGCGCGGGCAGCAGCGCCAGGGCAAATACCGTCGAGCCCAACGAGACGGCCGGCAGCAGGTAAAACAGAGTCGGGTTGATCCCGCCGGGGACGATGGTTTGTTTCCCCAATAGTTTGATGAAATCAAAGAATGGTTGGTAAAACGGCGGCCCCTGGCGCCCTTGCAGCCGGGCCGTCAGCTTACGCACCACCCACAGGTAGAACCAGCCCAACACAACGCTGCTCAACAGGCCGGGCCACACCAGCAAGGCCAGCGCATTTCCACCCCAGGTGCTCATTCGATCACCTCCACGTGGTCCTTCTGTTTCCCGGCGGCCAGCAGTTGGGCTGCCTGGGCAATCCCTTGCAGGATGGCCTGTGGCCGGGGTGGGCAACCTGCTACGTACACATCCACCGGGATGAACTGGTCCACTGCACCAAACACCGTGGGGCTGCCGGCAAAGACGTTGCCCGAAGCCGGGCAGGACCCTACCGCCACCACGGCCTTGGGATGCGGCATTTGCTGATAGATGTCCAGCAGTGCATCGCGGGTGCGCAGCGTCACCGGGCCAGACACCACCAGGATATCGGCGTGTTTGGGACTACCCTCACGCCGCACCCCCAACTGCTCGGCGTCGTAACGCGGCGTCAGGCTGGCAGCGATTTCGATGTCGCAGCCGTTACACGCCCCGGTGTTGAGACAATAGATCCAGGGCGACCGGCCGCGCGCATTGTTAAGTAATTTTTCCCATGCGTTCATAGTTCCCTCGTCCCCGGTTTCAACCCATCCAACCTGTCAGCCAGCCGGGGATCAGGCCGGCCAGCAACAACAGCACAATCAAAAAGACCGGCACGGCCGCCGCCAGCCCAGGTTCACCCGCCTGGGTGGCTTCTTCCGCTCGGCCGAACCACACGCGATGGATGGCCCGGACGAAGTACAGCAGGGCCAGCCCGGTCGCCAGGGCCATGACGATTACCAGTGGGGCTCCCCCGTATTCCACACCGGCCAGGTATAGACGCCACCGGCCGGCAAAACCGAACAGCGGCGGCACGCCTAACATCCCCAACGCACCGGCGATAAACGCAGCTGCGCTGACCGGGTATGCGCCGGCCAGCCCGCGGTCATCCAGGGTAAGGGCGTGCCCCTTGCGGTATTCCGCCACACCCACTGCGCCGAACAGCAA
>JAAZNB010000248.1 GCA_012798515.1 Chloroflexota bacterium | reverse complement strand
CGGTAAGTGAGCCGTTCCTGCCCGCCTACGACGATGTAACGAATGCCATATTGCCGGATCACTACCTGGGCTTCGTCCCAACTGCCGGTTTCATACAAACGGCGCAAGTCCGCATCCCGTGAGCCCATTTCGGCCGCTCCACCCCGCCACTGGCTCTCGTGCCCCGGCCAGCCCAATACGTTGGGCAGGCCGCTATGCGTGGCCATACGCCCATAACTGGGGTTGTAACTGGCCCCGGGGATGGTCGCTTCGGCAAGGTAGCCATAATCCGCCTGGCGCAGCCAGCGAATAGCATCCATTTCGTTGGGAGAAAATTGCTCAATATACGCCGCACCGTCCAGGGTCAGGGCGTTCAAATCCTGGTGCTGAAAACGGTAAAAGACTCCGAAATAGGGATACACCAGCCCCATAATAATGAGAACACTCCAGCCGGCCCGGTAAACAGATCCCCACAGTCCCCGCAAGCTTTGCAGCAGCACCGCCGAAGCAAAGGCCGCGGCCAGGCCCCACAGGATCCAGGTCTGGAAATAGAACTTGAAGATCGTGTTCATACGGGTTCCAAACTGGTCGCGCAGATAGACAAATTCCGGCGCCAGCGTCAACCCGGCGCCCAGCAGCACCAGCAGCAGCACAAAGGGAACCGGGCTGATGGGACGGTCCGGAGCCTGGGCCCCAAGCGAAGTTTCTCCCTCGGTATCTGCCGGGGCAGGTTCATCCTGGCTGCGGAAGCGGCCAAGCAGCCCCCACACCAGCGTAATACCCGCCAGCAAGGTGACCCACGTTCCCGGGCTGGCCAGGCGGTTGATCAGGGACTGGCCCAACAACTGGCTTCCCGTGATCGCCCCATGCCGGGACAGCAGCAGATCCCCAAGGTTGATCAACGTCAACGCCAGCGAACCGCCCTGTCCCTCACCCGGCTGTGCGTTCAGCATCAGATTTCCTATCAGCGGCAGACTCACTCCAATGAAACCCAGCACGTACGAAGCCAGCCAGAGTCCCCCGACCGCAATGGCAGCAAATTTGAAGCCCTGGCGCAGCAGGCCGCGATGGCCGTCCTTCTGCCGCCACAGATAGATCAACCAGACCGTCACGGGGAGCAGCAAGGTCGCAAACATGACCCAGAAATGTACCCCCCGCGTGAAGAAGCTCAGACTGGGCAGGATTCCTCCCGCTTGCGAAGAAAACCCAACGTAGAAGGGGTAATACGCCCCCAGCCCGGCAACGCCCAGGAGCAGGGCCACCTCGATAAACTCGACGATGCGCCGCCCGCTCCAACCCTGCTGCCGGTACTGCACGAAAGTATAAACGGCGCTGAAGAGGCCCACGTAAATGGGAAAATCCCAGATATTCAGGAATCCCAACCCGCCGAAAGCCAGCACGCTGACCCAAAAGAACGGCTGGCGCAGCCAGAATGTGATGCCGGTCTGCCGGAGAGGCGCTGCGGCGCCGTTGATCCAGTTCCACAACCAGCCCAGGTAGGCCGGGCGCGGCCAGGGCTCGCGACTGCAATACAGGTACAACTGGAGACACAGGCCGATCGCCAGCAAGGCAAAAGGCATCACCAACACGTGCGGGTGCAGATCAGCCAGGTAGAAGGAGAAAAAGGGAAACTCGTCGATCACTTCCACGCTGTTGTGAGCCAGGTCCAGGTCATTCAACACCCGCGAGGCCCGCCACCACCAGATGCCGCTCAAGCGTTCGGGCAGCCAGGTGAAGGGCGGCGTGGGCGGCTGGTTCAGCTCCAGGATTCCCAACCAGTTCCAGAAAGACGATACCCAGCTGCCATCCGGAGCCTGGCGCCAAAACAAGCCGCCGGAATGCAACACTTCCAGAAATCCCTCGATGTTACTGAGAATCAGGATCGAGAACGGCCCCAGCAGCGGCCAGCCCAAGGAGGGCTTTTCCATAGCCGGCGCCGCCCGGGAGGGGCGGGACCGCCGCCATAGGGCCAGCAGATTGAACATAATGCCGTACGAGCCAAGCGCCACCAGCGCAAACCACACGGCAATCGCCAGGTTGAAGGCCACGTTGGGTTGCACGCCGGTCAGGCGGGTGAGCATCGCCACCATGACGTACCCGAAATAATAGTACGAGATGGCATACCCGGATAACCACGGGTCGCCAGGCGGGAATTGAGGCGAGCGCAGGATGCCGTTGATGAAGGCCATTTCCATCGGCTTTTCCGTACCGGAGATTGCCGGGTCGGCCGAACGCATCACGGCCATGGCAACCAGCCCGGCCAGGAAGATCAACTCGCAGGCGATCAACACGCGGGCCTGTTCCTTCGCCCAGCGCACCAACTCGGACCAGTGCGGCCGTGCGAAGCCAATCACACTGATGGCCGCAAAGATCAGTAACGCCAGGAAAACGCCCCCGCTGTCGTTTTGCAAAACGCCCAACGAAGCCAGCGACCAGAAGATGAATCCCCACAGCAGCAGCCCTAGCGCCCTGGACAGTGCATACCCGCGATCGGGCAAGCTGCGGAACAGCCGGAACGCAACCGGCCAGGCCAGCCACCCGAGCAGGGTTACAACGAGATACCACAACAAAAGGTCAATCCACATAGGCCCTTTACATCATCCTGACACGGTCACGAACGTACCCGGTAGATTACCGTATCGCCCTGGCGATACACTTCATCCCACAGCTCGCCATTCCAGGCGTCG
>JAAZNB010000024.1 GCA_012798515.1 Chloroflexota bacterium | reverse complement strand
GGCTCGCTGAGCCTGGAGCACTTTGATAGTTTCGATGCCTACAATACGCTTGGGCTGACGGCCAGTGTACAGCCGGTGGACGCCAACGGGGCCGTGATCCCGCTGGACCCGGCCAGTGGGGCGTGTACGATTGCTTCGAATGGCAACATAAACTGTCCGGGGATCAAAGTGAGCGACTCGATGGCCAGTGCGTTCAAGATTGTGTTGACCCCGGCCGATCCAACCAGGTTCACCGGTACGTTGGAGAAAGCCAGCGGTACGGTGAACGTCATTCAAAACATCATCGAAACCCCGTCCGACTCAGTCTACGGCCTGTCGGTAACCAACGGTGGGTGTAACGGCAAGCAGCAGCGCTTCATCATTTCCGGTTACGCGGCAGGCGCGGGTAACCCGTCTAACCCACTGCTGCCTTCTGACTTTGTCTTTAATTTGCAGTGCGAGACGGACGATGATGGCAATGATAACTGGGATGATCTATTTACCTATACTGCCAGTAATTCGAACTTCAGTTCCAACCTGGTCTGGGATGGCGGTACGCCCAATAAATTTACCTTCCAGGTTGCGCCGGGATCGGACCACAATGGGTATTCAGGCTGTGAGGACGATGCGGAAGGCGTGCGCTTTATGTTGTACCTGGGCTACTTCAATCCGTTGACCCTGATACCGGTTTCACCCCTTGTGCCGGTCAAAGATTTTGAATACTTTATCTGGGATACGGGCGATACCTACCTGGACGAAGATCTCGATTTTGATGAATGTAGAAATTATTGAGCGGGTTTTGGCCGAGAAGCGAGGAATTACGTTGCAACGATACTGCCGCACTGCATGGATGGTTTTAATACTGCTGCTGGCCGGCTGCCGGCTGCCGTTTAGCAACCCGGGAAAAGAGATTTGCCCCGGGTTGGCAATCGGGGTGCTGATCGGCGAAGACACAGATCCCATTGCCCAGGAGCAGCGCAATGGCTACGAACTGGCCCTGGAGGAGATCAACCAGCAGGGTGGGCCGGGGGGGTGTCAGCTCAGCCTCGTCTACCAGCCCGAGAGCCTGGCCGGCAGCCCGAACCAGATCCAGAAGGCGGTGCGTTCCCTGGTGGAAGAGCAGAACGCCGTGGCCATCCTGGGCGCTACGGGCAACCCCGCCAGTATGTATGCCGCTTCCCTGGTGAACTACTTTTCTATCCCAATGCTGATCCCTTCGGCGGAAGGGCTGCACATCTTGCCGGAGGACAACCATTGGGCTTTTCGCCTCAGCGCCAGTGACGATGCCTACACGCGCGGCGCCTTCGATATGGTCAAGCAGGAGCTGGGCGCGGGACAGAAGGTGGTGATCCTTTTCGAAGACAGCACGGCCGGGCACGATATCGCCGTCAGTGCGGTCAGCGCCATCACCCAGGCGGAGATGGAACTGAGCGGTTATTTTTCCTACAGCCCGGAAGGGGTGGAACTGGAAAAGCTGGTAGAGCAGATCCAGGCCGCCCAGCCCGACGTGCTCTACCTGTATTTTAGCCAGCCCGACCAGGTGCGGGTGGTCTTGCAGGCCTTCCGAGACGCCCAGGCGCAGATGCCGTTGATGACTATCGCTCACGCGGGCGGGTTTGTCAGCCGGTCGATCCTGTTTGCCGAGGCAGGCAGCGCTGATCCGTTGGTAGAGAACCTCATCCTGGCTACCCCCTGGAACCTCGACCCGGCTTCTTCCCAGACGGCGGCGTTCTTACACGCCTTTCAGGCCAGGTATGGCCAGACGGCCTCGGCCGGAGTCTACACCGCGGCGGCTTATCAAAGCCTGCTGGCGCTCGCCGACGCGCTGGGCAAGGACCTGGCGGTGGCCAACGTGGTCTCGGGCAACGTGGAATTATTGCGTTCCACGCTGCAACAGAACTTGATGGCTTACCAGGGGGAGACGCTGCTGTGGGGTAAGGTTGCCTTTACCAGCAGCGGGCAGAACCAGCCTGCCATCGAGCTGGTGCAGATCGTCGACGGCAGCCCTGTGGTGGTTTACCCGGCCGGAGAATCCGTACAGCGCCCGGTGATCGACCTGGGCGGGGTGGGACAAGATAAAGAGTAATGATCCGTACGACGAAGAAAAAACGATATCGATATGCATTCCACTGCGGCCAGGAAGACGATCTTTGTCATCATGCTCCTGGGGATTCTCGAACTCGTTGCCGGCATACAGCCTATTCACGCCGAGGCATACGAGCGGCGGGCCGAGATCCCCAGTTATGGCCGCGTCCATTACTGGCAGCTGAAATCCTGGAAAGAGAACCGCCTGCTGTGTGACCTGTATATCGACCACGCCATGCTGCCCAGGGCCGACGAGATCGAAACCTACTGCGGGGCGCAGGTCTATCAAAACTGGTCCACCTCGCCGCCCTGCACTTCTTTCATCGAAACTGGGGATCGTGAGGAATGTGAAGGCTCTTTTCTGGTGTACCTGGGGGAGCAAGATACGACCTACACCAAGGTGGTGTACCTGCCCCGCCCGGAGGCGTTGTTCGAGCTGGACAACTGCCGGGCGGACGCCTGGTGTAAACAGCGCCCCATCTTCCGCTTTTATGGCCAGGAGCCCCTGGATGGGTACCAGATTGAGACGGTGTACGTGCAGATTGGCTCGCGGCAGGTGACCTGCGGCCGGGCGGATTGTTTTTTCAACCTCCCCGAAACCGACAGCCGGGGAATCTGGGTGGATTATTGGGCCGTCTCCAGCTACGGCGACGAGAGCCCGCACCAGACCATCCACCTGCGCAACCTCTCCCGCAAGCTAAACGGGAAGCAGGAATATTTCGTCGAGGTGCTGTCTGCGATGCAGGTGGAGGCCCCCGCTTCGTTGGTCTGGGATGCCTTCCCGACCGCGGCGCACCCGGATGCGTTGCTATATAACCAGGTGGAGAACGTGGGGCAGTTAAACAGCGCCAACCATCTGTATTACCTGGCCGGCAGGTTGATTTTTACCGGCCAGGTGGACGCGGCCGACTGCGTCATGGGCGGCCTGTTGGACAATGGCATGGCCAATACCTGTGGGGAAGAAAAGGCCTATGCCACCACCCTGGAGTGGCAGAACCAGTACAACCTGCAAATCTACCAGGCGGCGCGCCATTGGGACGTGCCCGCCCGGGTGTTGAAAGGCATTCTCGCCCAGGAATCGCAGTTCTGGCCCGACCCGCAGATCGAGGACGAATATGGCCTGGGCAGCCTGTCGGAAAACGGCGTGGACATGCTGCTCACTATCGATGAGTCTGGCTTCCTGGCCTACTGCCTGTCCAATTTCGACGCCGAGACGTGTGCCCTGGGGTATACCAACCTGAGCGATGTGCAACGCGCGTACCTGCGCGGCATGGCCTTGCGGGCCGTGAATACGGACGGTGAGATCGACTTGCTGGCCCGCACGCTGCGAGCCAGCAGCATCCAGGTGGGTGAGCTGGTGCGCGATTTGACGCAAGGGCCGGCCGGGGAAGCGAGCGCTTACGAGGATCTGTGGGAATTCTCGATCGCCAATTACCACGCCGGTCCGGGGTGCGTGGAGCGCGGCCTGAAAACGCTGGCCGACGAACAAAAGGGTCTTACTTTCGAAGACTACTGCGCCGTCGCCAACGACTGCCCCATGGCCTGTACTTACGTGGAGCGGGTGAAGGCTCTGGCCCGCTGAGGAGGGGTCAGGTCTTTCCGGTGGTGAGGCTGACTACCCGGTTGCGGCCGGCCTCTTTGGCCTGATACAGGGCCCGGTCGGCCAGTTTGAGCAGATCGTCGAGGGTGTTTTGCCCTGCGTGGTAAGCCGCGGCGCCGATGCTGACCGTCACCCGGATGGAATAGCCGTTGACGTGGACGCTCAGCTGTTCGATGGCTGCGCGCAGGCGCTCGGCAGTTTGCATGGCGTTGGGCAAAGAACTATCAGGGAGGATCACGCCGAACTCTTCTCCGCCAATACGCCCCACCAGGTCGATATCGCGCAGGCTGCGGCCCAGAAGGGCGGCTACTTCTTTGAGCACACTGTCGCCGATGTCGTGGCCGTAGGTGTCGTTGACGTCCTTGAACTTATCCACGTCGATGGCCAGCAAGGCCAGGGGCAGCTGGTAGCGCCGGGCGCGTTTGAATTCTTCTTTGCCGCGCTGGCGGAAAAAGCGGCGGTTGAACAACCCGGTCAGGTCGTCGGTCATGGCCAGGCTTTCCAGGCGGTTTTGGAGCCTTTTCCACTCATCGATGTCCAGGATGGAGAAAAATGCCGCCGGCGCTTCTTCGAAGACGATCTGTTTGGCCGAAAGATGCCCCCAGAATTTCTTGCCCGAAGTGGTGATGAACTGCACCTCGAACTCCTGGACGGCTCCTTGCTGTACGAGGATCTGCATCATCCTGGTCCGTTCACTGGGAAAGACGTACAGCTCGCTGGCGGCTTTCCCGAGGGCCTGCTCCTGGGTCAGCTCGAATTTTTGCGTCATGGAGGGGTTGACGTACATCATTTTGCCGTCCTCGAGGCGCGTGATCACGATGGGGAAGGGGGCATTCTCTACCAGGATGCGGTAGCGTTCTTCCAGGAGGCGCAGGTGGGCCTCGGTGCGGGCGCGGTCCTCGACCTCGCGTCGGATGGCGACGTTGAGCTGGTAGAAACGCAGGGCGACGAACGATATGGCGCCTATGGCGGCCAGCGCGCCGGCCAACAGCAGATAGAGCCCCGACAGGTCCGGCGATGGGTCACTCTGGTACAGAAAACCTTGCAACGAGACCCCGGGTTCGAGCATGCCCAATTCAGTGTAGATCTCGGCAATGCGCTGCCAGCGCCCGGGGTTCATGTAACCGATCTCGACCACGTCGGGTAGGATCAGCCGGTTGGTCTGTTCGGCTTCGAACAGCAGGTGTTCCCGGCTATGGCGCTGGCTATAGTGCGTGTAGATCAAGTCCACCATTTCCTGGGGATGGGCCAGGGCGTACTGCCAGCCGAGCAAGGTGGCCGAGCGGAAGGCGGCGACACGTTGGGGATGCTGGCGCACCTGGGCTTCTGAGGTGAACAGGGTGTCACCGTAAAAATCGATCCCGCCGGCGCGCGGGTTGAAGATACGGTAGTCTACCCCTGCCTGCTGGAGCAAAAAGGGCTCGTCGGTCGAATAGGCCGACATGGCGTCCACCTGGCCGTCGACCAGCAGCGATGTGTCGTACGAATGCGGCAGCCAGGTGATCTGGTCTACGAGCACGGACTCCGATTCCAGGTAAGCCAGTAATTCGGCCGCCTGTGGTTCGAGCATTACCTTTTTCCCGACCAGGTCGTGGACGGTATCGATGCCTGAATTTTCACCGGCCAGAAAGATAAAGGGAGAGTGTTGGTAAATGGACGCCAGGGCGACCACCGGGTAACCCTGGCCGCGCAGCAGCACCAGGTTGGAGGCAGCCACGCCGAAGTCGGCCTTGCCTTGCAGCACTTCCTGGGCCGGCTGGATGTTATCGGCGCCTTCTAACAGCTGCACGTCCAGGCCGGCCTGGCGGTAAAAGCCCTGTTCCAGGGCGGCGTAATAACCGGCGAACTGGAACTGGTGTTTCCACTGGAGTTGGAGGGTCACGTGGTCCAGCTGGGTTGGGCTGGTCACGGGTGGAGGCGTGCTGGCCGGCCAGGGATTTAACAGAAGCGGGATGGTTACCACCATCCCGCTCAAGGCCAGTTTGCAAAAAGTGAGGAGACGTTTGCCGGTCAGAGATATTTTTGTGCGCATCAATGATTAAGTGCGATGGTGGAATGAGTCTGCATCTGTGAGAAGTGTAACCAGTGAACAGGAAAAACCTGTAAAGAACACCCTAAAAATAGATTTAAATTTCCACCAGGGCGTTAATCCTCGGGAAAATTGGCCTTAATCTGGTTGAACTGGGCTTCGACCTGCAGGAAGGCCTGTACCACCCGGGGATCGAAGTGCTTGCCACTTTCCTCCTGGATCATGCCGCGGGCGATGTCGTGAGACAGGGCGGCCTTGTACACGCGCTTCATGGTCAAGGCGTCGTAGACGTCTGCCACGGCCACGATGCGGGCGCTCAAGGGGATCTCTTCGCCACGCAAACCGCGGGGATAGCCGCTGCCGTCCCAGCGTTCGTGGTGGGCCCAGGCGATGTCGCGCGCCATGCGGATGAATTCAGCGTTGGGGTATTGAGACAGCACGGCGTTCAGCGTATCGGCCCCGATCTCGGCGTGGCGTTTCATGATGTTCCATTCGCCATCCGTCAGGTTGCCGGCTTTGAGCAGCACGTAGTCGGGAATGCCCACTTTGCCGATGTCATGCAAGGGGCTGGTTTTAAACAACAGGTCGGGGAAACGCGGCGGCACGATACTGGCAATGGAGGCGTCAGCCATCAGGGTTTCGGCCAGGATCTTGACGTAGACGCGTATACGCTCCAGGTGGTTGCCGGTGTCGGTGTCTTTCGATTCGGCCAGCTTGGCCAGGCTGAACAGGGTCAATGAAGTGGTTTCCAGGGAGAGGACCCGCTCGGCGTTGTGAATGCGCAGTTGCAGCTCGGCGGGCTCGAATGGCTTGGTGATGAAGTCATCTGCGCCGGCGGCCAGGCCGGTGAGCAGGTCTTCCTTGCTGCTGCGGGCGGTGACCATGATGACGTAGATGTAGCCCACCGGTGAACTGCGCAACCGGCGGCACAGCTCGATGCCATCCATGGCGGGCATGATCCAGTCAGAAATGACCACCTGGATGTCCTCCTGGTGGATGACTTCCAGTGCCTGTTCGCCGTTTTCGGCCAGGAGGACGGTGTGGCCGGCGTCTTTTAATACCTTCTCAGCTACGCTGAGGGCAATATCATCGTCATCGACGACCAGGATTCTCATCTGGCGCTCCTATTCGGGTTCATGCGGGCTGCTGTTCCTGGGTGGGCCGGGTGGCCAGCAGTGCGCCGGCGGCTACCTGGAATTGTTGGGCGGCTGCCTGTAGATTTTGAAAATATTCCGGCAGCGCACGGGGCTCTGCGGAAATGCACGCGCTTTCCAGCCGTTCACAAGCCTGGCGCAGGGGCTCGGCGTTTAGCGTGCCGGCCGTGCCTTTCAGCTTGTGCGCAATGCTCCTGGCGGCCGGGGCGTCTGCGCGCAAAATGGCGAGTTGAATCTCGGCCAGGTCGGCCGGCAGGCGGTCGCTGGCCCTTTGCAGCAGGCGGTAAGCCATTTCCCGGTCATTCATCACCCGGTGGCACAGGGCCTCGAACTGGATGATCTCCACGGGCGGGTCAACGGCCGCCGAGGAGGCGGGGTCGGGGGCGGCCGGGAGGGGGTCCGGGCCCCCGTTCTTGGGCTGTGTCCAGTAGGCGATCTTTTCGATCAGTGTGGCGGGGTCGAAGGGTTTCGAGAGATAATCGTCCATACCGGCAGCCAGGCATTTTTCCTGGTCGCTGCGCAGGGCATTGGCGGTCATGGCAATGATGGGGACGTGGTGGTTCAGGACGGGCGAGTCGGGATTGCGGATCTGGCGGGTGGCCTCCAGGCCGTCCATTTCTGGCATTTGCACGTCCATCAGCACCAGGTCGAAGTCTTCTTTTTCCAGGGCCTGGACGGCGTCCAGGCCGTTGATCACGTTGTGCACGGCGATGCCCTTGTTGTGCAGGATGTTGAAAGCCACTTCCTGGTTGATGAGGTTGTCTTCGGCCAGCAAGACGCGCAGGTTGTGGCGCAGGCCGGAATACAAAGAGGGAAAGGCCTCTTCCAGAAAGGGCAGTTGCGTGGTGACGCCCGGCTTGCGCCCATGGATGGCGGCCTCGATGTGCTGGTTGAGGGAATGCCAGTGAATGGGCTTGGTCAGCACATCTGCGAAGCCGGCATTTTGTAACCATTTGCTGTTCTTGGCCGGGTCGCCGGACGAGGTCATCAAGATCATAGAGGGCGGCGGGGCGTCTGGCAGCTCCTGAAAGGCATGCGCCAGCTCGATGCCATCCATCCAGGGCATGTAATGGTCGATGAGGGCGGCCTGGTAGGGAGCCCCCTGGCGGGCCGCCTGGGACAATTCTTGCAAGGCGCCGGAGGCGTCTACCACCGCCGCGCAGTGGTAGCCGGCGTATTCCAGGTGTTCCACCAGCGCCTGGCGATGAACGTCGTTGTCTTCTACGATCAGGACCCGGGTCGCCTGGGTCGCCCGTGGGGCGGTGGGGCGAGCGTCCGCCTCGGGCAGCTCGACCTGAATGGTAAAGCGGAACGAGGAACCTGCGTGTAGCTCGCTTTCCACCTCGATCTGGCCGCCCATAATCTCGACCAGTTTCTTCGAAATCGAGAGGCCCAGGCCGGTGCCGCCGAAGTTGCGCGACATGGACGAGTCTGCCTGGGTAAAGGGTTGGAAAAGCAAGGGTATGTTTTGGGGGGCGATGCCGATGCCGGTATCGGCTACCTTGAAATGAATTACAGCGGCGCCGTCCCCGGCCGGTTCGAGGGCGACAGTGGCCATGACCTGTCCCCGGGAAGTGAATTTAATAGCATTGCCGATCAGGTTGACCAGGACCTGCCGGATTTTTCCAGGGTCTCCTTTGAGGCGTTCCGGGAATCCGGGAGGCGCCAGGCAGATCAACTCCAGGCCTTTTTCGCCGGCCTGGTAACCGAAGGTGTCGCCAATCTCTTCCATCAACAGCGGCAGGTTAAACTCCAGGATTTCCAGGTCCATCCGGCCGGCCTCGATCTTAGAAAAGTCGAGGATGTCGTTGATCACGCCCAGCAGGGCGTTGGCGCTGTTCTGGATGGTGTTGGCAAAGCGGCGCTGTTCGGGGGAGAGCTCCGTGTTCATCAGCAGGCGGGTCATCCCGGTGATGCCGTTCATCGGGGTGCGGATTTCGTGGCTCATGTTGGCCAGGAACTGGCTCTTGGCCTGGTTGGCGGCCTCGGCCTGTACGGCCATTTCGTTGGCCAGCGTGGTGGATCCGATGAGCTGGTTGTTGGTTTCCAGCAGGATTTCTTCAGTGCGTTTGCGTTGGATGCTGCTGGCGAACAGGTCGCTGAGCACGCGCAGCAGGCTGATCTCGTCGTCTTGCCAGACGCGCTGTCTTCGAACCGAGTCGAAGCCGATAAAGCCAATCAGGGTCCGGGCGTGGACCATGGGGACGATGACCAGGGATTGGACCCCCTGGTGTTGCAGCACTGTGCGCTCCGCCAGACGCGAGTCGGGGAGGCCTTTTACGTTGGGAATGTGGATGTTCTCGAACCGGTACAGTTTTTGCGCCCAGAAAGGCAGATAATCGACGGGGATGTTCTGCATCTGGTCCATCAAGGACGGAACGTCTTCTGCGCACCACTCGTGGGTGTTGCTGATCGAGGTATGAGATTCGTTGGCGATGAAGATATAGGCCCGGTCTACGGCGCAGAACCGCCCCACCCGTTCCAGGGCGTGGTTGAAGGCCGCGTCCATCTCTGAAATCGACAGGTTGACGAACTGGGTGGAAAACTGTACCAGCTCCTTTTCGAAGGCTTCGCGGTAGAGCAGGCTTTCTTCGAACTTCTTGCGTTCGGTCAAATCGGTAATGACGGCGATGGTGCCGGTAAAGCGGCCATTCTCCATGCGCGGCACGGCGGTGATCAGCACCGGGATGATGTACCCATTGGTGTTGATCATGCGGGTCTCGTAGGTGGAAGTAATGCCTTCCCGGCGGCGGAGAAATTCTTGATCCAGGAGGGGGTGGTCTTGCAGCGGGGCGACGTCCTTGGGGCGTTTCCCCAACAGTTGTTCGGGGGTGTATCCTACCATCTGGGCGTAAGCCGGGTTGACGTATTCGAAACGCCCTTCGTGATTGCTGACGGTAATGCCACTGGCGACGGCATTGGTGACGGTTATCAAGAAGTTGCGCTGCCCGGCCAGTTCGGCTTCGATATTTTTGTAGGCAGTGATGTTTCTTAAGGAGAGCAGGCGGCCGCTGGCCTTGTTCTCTTGATTGGTGAGGGGAGAGATGCTCAACTCGACCCACAGGTCGTTGTCCAGGTGAAGTTCTACACGGGCATCCAGGGCGTTGCGGTAAGCTTCATCCAGCTTGTTCCAGGCCGGGAAAACCATTTCCAGGGGCTGCCCGACTGCTTCGAAGGAATGACAGCCAATGATGCAGCAACCGGCCGGGTTGATGTCGATGAGGATGTTGCTGTTGTTGACCACAATGACCCCGTCGTTCATCCTCTCGATCAGGGCCTCGCGGGCCACCGGGGCCAGGTTGAACATCTGGAATTCGAAGACGTTCCAGGTGAGCACCAGGCCCGAAATGGCAAAGGAGAGCGGCGTCAGGTCGATCCAGGGCCAGGGGCTCAGGTCCAGCAGATAGATCATGTTACTGATCCAGGGGAAGAGTACCCCAATGGCCAGCAGGGCGGCCTGCCGGCGATACAACTGGTGGGTACGCAGTGAAAACCACAGCATGAGCGCCGTGCCCAGCATGGTCAACAGATAACAATAGGCCGTGTGCACCCAAAAAGCGGGGCCGTGGCCGTAGATTATCCAGGCGCCCGGTGCGGGCGAAACCGGGCGGATGTCAGACCAGATCCACCCGTGCCATTCGTTGGTGAACACCAGGGTGAGGGTAATGGCGGGGATCAACCACAAGGATGCGGTCCGCCGGGGTGTCAGCCAGTCCTGGTGGTGATGGGTGTACTTGACGCTGAACAGGATCCATAAAGGGGGGACGTTGACGATGCCGATGTAGGTTAATTTCGACCACACGATCTTCGTGGCGAGGCCGGTAGAGATGTATTCACCGGCCGTTCCCAGGGACCACACAGCCGTAGCCAGCATGAGCAGCACAAAGTACAGGCTGTATGCGGCCTTGATTTGCTTCCAGGAGTAACGGGCAACCAGCAGCGCGAGGGCACCACTAAACACCATGACCCCAACGGGGAGAAGAGACTGCCAGTACAATGACCTACCCTCTTTCTTACCGGACCGAACCAAACAATAAAAATATGCCGTAACCACTCAGCCGTTAGCGCAAAGCAGCCCATTCACCCCCAAAATCGGAGAACCTTTCTTCTCAGGCTGAGTAGTTACAGCCTTTCCCGTGCTGCAAAGGGCACAGACCGGCATACTGCGCTACGAATGGTTAACAACGTTATCGGCCGATTCTGTAATCACTTAAATCGGGTTTGTGTTTGAGCGGAGATGGGGAGAAGAGGGCCGGGTGCAGCCTGCTCCCGGGCGGGTCGGGAGCAGCGGGCTGCGGACTATTTCAAGTAGCGGTTGAAGAATTCGATGGTGCGGGTCATGGCGATGTCGAAGTGATTGGAAATATTGTGATTGTCGTCTGCGTAGGTGTGCAGGTCTACCGTGCCGCCGGCGGCCTGGATCTGCTGGGCCAGGCTGAGGGAGAAATCGAGCGGCACTTCGGTGTCGGCGGTGCCGTGATGGAGCTGGATGGGGCCAGATAGGTCGGCCAGAAAGCTATTGGCGGAGATCGAATCCCAAAAGGCGGGGTTTTCTTCGGGCGTACCGTAGACCGACATCCAGCCGCTGCGCCAGCCGCGTCCCACGCCCGGCGTGGGGGTAATTACGGAGGGGCTGCGGCGCCAGTTGTACAGCATGTCCGGGTACGAGGCCACCACCCCGGCCCAGATCACCCCCACTTTGATTTCTTTGGAAATCACCATGGCGCGCAGGGTGAGGAAGCCGCCCATGGAATGCCCCCACATGCCGATCTTGTCCGGGTTGGCCTGTGGAAAGCGCTGGATGGAAGCCACTGCATTGAGCACGTCGACCAGGTATCCCGGGCTGCTGTAGGCTCCGCTGGCTTCGCCCTCCGAGCGGTCGTGGCCACGGTAGTCGATGCGGAAGACAATGTATCCGTTGCGCGCCAGCCAGTCGACGTAGGCGACGTAACGCTCGGTGGTGCGGTAGACGCTGGGAGGAATGTAGCCGTGATTGAAGACGATGGCCGGCCAACCCCCTGCGGGCGGTTCGCCGTCGGGCACGGTCAGCAGGGCGTAGATTTTTAGCCCCTCGGATAGATAAGAAGCGTAATAGCGGCTGTAATTGGCGCCGCGTTCCAGCTCTTGCTCGATGACGATGTCGCTGCCGGGATAGGAACCGGCGCGCATCGCCTGGATGTCCATGGGATGGGGGGTGGGCGTAGGGGAAGGCGTGATACTCGGCGTGGCCGTGGGCAGGGTAGGCGTGGCCGAAGGCAGTTCGCTGGGAGTCGGGGTGGGCATGCCGGGCGTGGCCGTGGGCGGCTCGCCCGGGGCGCTGCCGGCCGGTAGTATGCCGCAGCCGGCGACGAGAATCAACACAGCCAGTACCCACAATGACGTTCGGCGCATGGAACTACTCTCCTCAAAGTTAGCTCGGAATAATAGTTTCTGTGGTTGGTTTGGGCGGTTTCACTGCCCAAACCAACCACAGATCACTTTTCCCGTTCATCCCGAATTTAGGTTAATTAGAGTAAATCATACTGGAAATATCCGCATATGACAAACGTTTGCTGCTTTCTGTGCTGGGTTTGCCCATCGGGCAAGGCAGTGATGCCCCTTTCGCCCGGAGAGTGCGGGCCGGCCGGAGGGGTCTTCAGGCGGGCCGGTGTTCGCGCCCGAAGATGTTGACCAGGATCACCCCACCCAGGATCAAGGCCCCGCCTGCCAGTTCCAGCAGGCCGGGGACCTCGCCCAGCCAGACCCAGGCGATGAGGATGGCTGCCCCGGGGACCAGGTAGAGGAAAGAGCCCGCCCGTGAGGCCGGCAGGCGCGACAGGACGAAGGACCAGCCCGCATAGCCGATGACGCCGGGGAAGATGCCCAGGTACACCGTGGCCAGGGTCGCTTCCAGGCTGGCCTGGCGCACCTGGACGATCAGGCCGGGGGTAAAGACCAGCAGGAAGAACGTACCGGTCCAGATGGCAAAGGTGATGAACTGTAGCGGCGTGTAGCGCCGGAGAAAAGGCTTCTGTCCCACGGTGTACGCGGCCGAAGCCACCGCCGAAGCCAGCACCAGCAGGACGCTGGGGGACAGCTCGAAGCCGTCGCCGGAACGGAAAGAGATCATTGCCACGCCCAGGAAGCTGAGCAGGATGCCGGCCCAGGCGACCGGCTTTAAACGCTCGTGGAAAATGGCGCTGGCCATGAGGGCCACGAAGATGGGCGCCGCGGCGACGATCAGGCTGGCGACCCCGGCCTGGACGTTTTGCTCGCCGGCGTTGAGGGCCACGTTGTAAAAAGTGAATCCCAGGAAGCCGATGGCGGCTAACCCGGGCAGGTCGCGCAGGGCCGGCATGGGCATGCGCGTGACCACGGCCACCACTCCCAGGAGGAGCGAGGCGACCAGGTAGCGCAGCAGGGCCACGCTTTCGGGAGAATAGGACTGCAAACCGGCGCGGATCCCGGCAAAGGCAGAGCCCCACAGGATGACGGTAAACGCCACCACGGCAGACAGGGCCAGGCCGGCGTGGGCGGTGGATCGTTGGGCAGGTAAAGACATGGGTTCTTCTCTCATGAGTCCTCTGGTTGACGGCTTATTTTCCTTGATTATAATAAGCTTGTCTATTTATATTTATGAATATAACCGATTGATCTCATCATGAAAATCGATAGGTGTGGCTATGGAATTGCGCCAATTGAAGACTTTTCAGGTCACTGCCAGCGTGGCCAGCTTTACCCAGGCGGCCGTCTTGCTCGGTTACGCCCAATCCAGCATCACGGCCCAGATTCAGGCCCTCGAAAAAGAGCTGGGTGTGGCCCTGTTCGACCGGGTGGGCAGGAACGTGCGGCTGACCGATGCGGGTGAGAAGCTGCTGACCTATGCCAACCGGCTGCTGGATCTGGCGGCCGAAGCCCAGGTCGTGGTCTCCGAGAACGGCCGGCTGGAGGGCAGCATTTGCATTGCCGCCCCGGAGACGGTGTGCACCTACCGGCTGCCGGCGGTGCTGCGCCACTTCCGTGACAGCCACCCCGAAATCCGGCTGACCTTCCAACCCATGCTG
>JAAZNB010000023.1 GCA_012798515.1 Chloroflexota bacterium | reverse complement strand
TTCCCGGCAGCCGGCTCATGCCGCGCGCAGGGCCCCCGCCGGTGAGGGCCGGCTGCCAGCAATGTTCGCGCGAGCGCACCCCTATCGGGGCGTTGTAATGGTTTTTCCTCCCCCATTTTTGTTCTTGAAAAATGGGGGAGGTGCAGGAGGGGGTCGTTTTGCGGCCTGGGGGAGACCGCCCTGGCGTAGGTTGGCTAGAGCAATCTTTCCTCGCCCCTGCGCTCTGCGTGGGGGCGTCTTTTTGGCCGCTCTGCGGCCGGGGGACGGTTGCGGTGAATATCAACTCTCCGGGAGAGGGCTGAGGCTTCTGGACGGATCACCGGGGAATGCCTGAGACGGTGCAGGTAAGCCGGCATCCTTTGCTGGCCGTGTTCGGTCGGGCATGGAAGCCCGACCTGCTAATAAAAATGAGGGATTCCCATCCCGGATGCTCGGTGGCGCGGGCGTGGTTTTCCTCCCCCATTTTTGTTCTTGAAAAATGGGGGAGGTGCAGGAGGGGGTCGTTTTGCGGCCTGGGGGAGGCCGTCCCGGCGTAGGTTGGCTAGAGCGATCCGGCAAAGCGCGCTCCTCCGGCACGGAGGCAGGCAGCCCCCGCGCCCTGGCCGGCCCGGGCCTGAAGCGAAAGCCAACTTTCACGGTCACGCCTGGATCACCGGGGTATGCCCGAGATGGTACGGGGCAGCCGACATCTTTTGTCAGCTGTGTTCGGTCGGGCGTACCCCTCGGGGCACCTTGGAAGCCCGACCTGCTAATAAAAATGAGGGATTCCCATCCCGGCCGCTCGGTGGCGCGGGCGTGGTTTTCCTCCCCCATTTTTGTTCTTGAAAAATGGGGGAGGTGCAGGAGGGGGTCGTTTTGCGGCCTGGGGGAGACCGACCCGGCGTAGGTTGGCTAGAGCGATCCGGCAAAGCGCGCTCCTCCGGCACGGAGGCAGGCAGCCCCCGCGCCCCGGCCGGCCCGAGCCTGAAGCGAAAGCCAACTTTCACGCTCCTGAAAGAAGACCCGGAGCGTAAGGCCGAAGAAAGCTTAGCGCTGGATCTCCAGGCTGGCCATCATGGCGTCCAGCTGGCTCAGGGTGGGGGTGAAGCTGTCGTCCGGTTGGGCATTGAGGCCGGCGATGGTGTCATCCAGATAGCCCAGGAAGTTCTCCTCGAAGGCGCTCCAGTCGCCGCCGGGCGGGGTATCGTCGGCCGGCAGGGAGGGATGCGAGATGGGCAGCACGGCCGCCACGTAGTACTGCCCGTCCGCCGTGATGCCCTGGTAGGTGTAGAACAGGCTGCGGCTTGAGATGGGCATGACCGCCTGGGAGTACTGGGTCAGGTAGCGCACCCCGCTGCCGCTGCCGAAGTCGAGGAATTGGGCCTGGACCACCAACATCTGGGCGGCGTTGAAGATGGGCAGGAAGGGCAGGTGCTCGGCGGGCAGGGACCTGTCGGCCAGGATCTGTGCCAGGGTATCGATGGGGGCGGCCGATTCGGGGTTGATGTCTTTGAACTGCTGTACCGGGTAGATGAGAATGGCCGGCTGGTGGAAGGTGTCGCTCAAGCGGTAGCCGGTGAGGGTAAAGTGGGTGTATTCCGGGGCGGCTTCCCAATAGGGCCCCTCGTCGGTCTGCGGCTCGGCCGGGACGGTCTCCATGTTGGCCCCGCTGGCGACTTCCGGGACCAGGCGGAAACGCACGCCTGCGTATTCGATGGCCTGCCCGGCCGGCTCCGGCTCTTGCGTGGGGGCGGCGCTGGGCTCGGCCGGCAGCTCGGTGGGCGCCGGGACGGCCTGGGTGGGCTCCAGGGTGTCTACCGGGGTGGGACCGGGCGTTCCCCCGGCCTGGGGCAGGTTGCAGCCGGACAATCCGGCCAGCAGGATCAGGGTCAGGATGGTGATGTACAACGGGCGTCGTTTCATGCTTTCTCTCCCTCTGGATAGGAACAATTCAGGCCCGTGGCCTGCTTTGATTTTAATGGGATTCGTGTCCTTTCTGTGTGACAAATTGGTTACACGAGGGAGCATCCATCCCAATGTTATTGCGAGCGCAGCGAGCCCCGGGCGTCCACGCTAGTCTGGGCGGCTCCGCGGACTGGCCGGGGCCGCCGCGGCTTGACAGGGGCATTTCTTGTTCTATAATTGATTGCGGCCATCCGGCGCGGCGGGAAAGGCTTCCGTCCACCGGGCTGCCTCAGCCAGAACCGTTTTACGGGTTCATCCAACGCAAACAACAACGAGAAAGGGGTCAAAAACATGTATCTCGCTTTCCTGTCGCTGCACAACGTCCTGCGGTGGTTCATCCTCCTCTTTGCCATCCTGGCCCTGGTGCGGGCTTACGCGGGCTGGTTCGGCCGCAAAGACTGGACCCGCGCCGACGACCGGGCCAGCCTGCTGTACACCATCGTGCTCGACGTACAATTCCTGGTCGGGTTCGTGTTGTACTTCGTGCTCAGCCCTATCACCACCGGCGCCCTGCGCAATTTCGGCGCGGCCATGGCCAACAACGGCGTGCGCTTCTTCGCCGTGGAGCACGCCGCCGTGATGCTGGTGGCCGTCATCCTGGCCCATGTGGGGCGTTCGGTGGCGCGTAAAGAGAGCGGCCCCGGCCGCCACCAGCGCACCGCCATCTGGTTCACCCTCTCACTGCTGCTGGTGCTGGCCAGCATTCCCTGGCCCTTCTTCAGCACCGGGCGCCCGCTGCTGCGCCTGTTGGGGTTCGAGATTTAAGCTTTGCGATGAAAGCCAACGGGGCAGCCGGCCGGCTGCCCCGTTCAAATCGACGTCAGTACGGATCATGAGATGGGCGCGGTCTGTGGGGCGGCAGAACGGTCCCACAGACTATGGCTTACAGCGCCACATCATGGGGGATTCTGCGGCGATCTTGACGAACCCGTATTTCTCCAGGATCGGACGGCTCATGGAGCTGGCGTCCACGCTCAGGTAGGTCACGCCGCGGCGCAGCGCCTCTTGCAGGCGGATGGCCAGCAGGGCGGTGTACAGCCCGCGGCCGCGGTATTCGGCCCGGGTCGAGCCGCCCCACAGGCTGGCAAAGCGGCTGTGCGGCGGGAAATAGATCCACGCCGTGGCCACCGGCTGGTCACCGGCGTAGGCCACGTAGATGCTGCGCACCTCGGG
>JAAZNB010000247.1 GCA_012798515.1 Chloroflexota bacterium | reverse complement strand
ATCGGGGCCACCAACCGGGACGTGCTCAGTATTTTCCTGGGAGAGGCGGCCGGGATCGGCTTTTTAGGAGGCCTGGGTGGGGTGATCCTGGGCTGGGTCAGCGGGCAGATGTTGAACGTGGTGGCGATCGCCTATATGGCCAACCAGGCCACGGAGACCGGCGCCCCGCCGCCGGCCACGGCGGTGTATACCCCGGCCTGGCTGCCCTTGTTTGCCCTGGTGTTTGCCACCCTGGTGGGCCTGTTGTCCGGGCTGTATCCGGCGCTGCGGGCGGCCACCCTGGTGCCCGTGGCCGCGTTGAAATACGAGTAAGAAGAGCGGCTGAAAAAGCGTCTCATCCTTGACGTTTTGCGCCGGGCGCGGTATATTAAGGGCACAATTGAACGCCCTCGTAGCTCAATTGGACAGAGCGTCTGCTTGCGGAGCAAAAGGTTGCGTGTTCGAGTCACGCCGGGGGCACCAAAATCATCTCAAACTTCCCTGACTAACGTCAGGGATTTTTTTTATCCGGGCGGTCCTGGGGGGACAGATCGAAGTGACTTTGAGATTGGGTGGCGGCATCCATGTAACTTTTATGCTCCTCGTGCATCCAATCTATTGAAAGAACAAGTTCCAGGAGCAGAGCATGGATTTTAATATCACCTTAGAAGCGCCTCCGGTAGGCACTGGGGGCGAGGCTCCATATGACGTGGTCATCGTGGGTGGCGGCCCGGCCGGCGCCACGGCTGCTATCTACACAGCCCGCGCCGGGCTCAAGACCCTGGTCATCGACAAGGGCCTGACCGCCGGAGCGTTGGGTATTACCGGTATGATTGCCAACTATCCGGGCGTCCCCGAGGAGATCGGTGGTGCGGAGCTGTTGGAGCGCATGCGCAGCCAGGCGCGCGCCTTCGGAGCGCAGTTTGTGGCCGACAAGGTCATCGGGGTGGATCTGCTCTCCCAGGTGAAGAGCGTGTTCGCCAACGGCGGCACCTATACCGGCCGCGCTGTGATCCTGTCGACCGGCTCGATGGGGCGCGGGCAGCGGGTGAAGGGCGAGGACGAATTGTTGGGACACGGCGTGTCCTATTGTGCCACCTGCGACGCAGCTTTCTTCCGTGACCAGGAAGTTGTCGTGGCCGGAAACAGCGACGAAGCCATCGAAGAGGCCTTGTTCCTGACCCGATTTGTCAAACGGGTGCATTTCCTCTCACCGACGCCGGCCTTGAAGGCGCCCCAGGCCCTGGTGGAGGAACTGTTGGCCAACCAGAAGGTCACCCTGTACCCTGGCGCCGCGCTGCGTGAAGTGCAGGGGCGAGAACGGGTCAGCGGCGTACGTTTTGGTGTGCGCGGCCAGGGTGAACAGACCCTGCCGGTGACGGGCGCTTTCATCTACTTGCAAGGCGGTAAACCGGTGACGGATTTCCTCCTGGGGCAGGTGGAGCTCAGCTCGCAAGGCTGCCTGGTGGTGGACCGTGAATATCACACCGCCCTGCCCGGGGTGTTCGCCGTGGGTGATTTGCTGTGCAATCATGTCAAACAGGCCGTCGTGGCCGCCGCCGAAGGCGCCGTGGCGGGTATCGCCGTGGAGAAAGAGCTCCACGGCCGCAAACAACTTGCTGTGGACTGGTCGAAGTAAGACCGGTAGATAGATTAGGCTTTATTTCTTGAAAAAAGGATGTGAATGATGATCAACGAACCTGTACACGTAACCGACGCTGCTTTCGAGAAGACCGTTTTGCAGTCTAGCATTCCCGTGATCGTCGATTTCTGGGCCCCGTGGTGTGGCCCCTGCCGCATGGTCGCCCCGACACTGGATAAGCTTGCCAAAGAATACGCCGGGAAGATGCTGGTCGCCAAAGTAAACACCGACGAGAATCCCCAGTGGGCCATGCAGTATGGCGTCCAGGGTATCCCGACCATGTTATTCATTGCCAATGGCAAAATCGTCCACCGCCAGGTGGGGGCATTACCCGAACCGATGCTACGCACCGTCCTGGGTCAATTCCTGGAAGTGGCCACGCCGGTCAACTGAACCGGAGTATTTTCTTCCGATAATTAACTGACATAAATCGATTACCTTCGGAATGACGGCGAAACCGGGTGGGGAGAGGCCGTCCTTCCGAAGGTTTTTTGTGTTTTCAGCCCCGGCGGCCGGCCCGGCGAATGGCGGGTAGGGGGAAGAAAAGCGGGAAGCAGAAAAGATTCTAATCAGATGTTAATTCGTATATAATACGAACATCGATTTGGGATAAGAAATCTGGGGAGGTGTTCAGAACGGTTTAACCGCCGCCAGCACCCCTGATAGCATTGCTTTTCCTTGAATCTGTGGTGATAACAAAAGCAGATATTCATTTGTCCGACCCTGGATAATTGAGCAGCAATTGGAGTTTTTCATGAGACGTTTTTGCCGTCTGACTGCTGCGAAGGTCGCGCTGCTGTATGGGGGGATTGCAGGTTTATGGATCTTGTTTTCTGACCGCATGTTGTATCTCCTGGCGGTAGATCCAAAATTCATGTCCTGGTTACAAAGTATCAAAGGTTGGCTTTTTGTCCTGGTTACCTCGGTCATCCTGTACCTGACCCTGCGTCGCGAGCTCAGGATGTTGGAGCGCAACAGCCTGGCGCTCAGCGAGAGCGAGGCTAAATTTCGTTGCATGTTCGAGGATTCGGCCGACCCGATTTTGTTGTTAGACGAGACCGGTTTCATCGATTGTAATCCGGCTGCGATCAAGGTGATGGGTGCGGCGCGCCGGGAGCAGCTGCTGGGTTTAGACCCGGTACGGCTCTCTCCGGTTTATCAGGCGGACGGCAGCCCTTCGGTTAACAAGGCCGACGCTTACATGCATTTGACCTGGACAGAAGGCAGCCAGCGGTTCGAGTGGCTGCACCAGGGCCTGGATGGGCGCATCTTCCCGGCCGACGTGACCCTATCGGCGGTGGATATCGAAGGCCGGCCGATGGTCTTCGTCATCTTGCGCGACCTGACCGAGCGGAAGCAGGCCGAAGAAAGCCTGCGCGCCCAGGAGGAGCAGTACCGCCTGCTGTTCAAGAATACCCCGGCGGGGATCTTCCACTATGACCTGAACTACGTAATCACGCACATCAACGACCGGCTGGTAGATATCATGCAGAGCAGCCGCTCGAAGCTGGTCGGGCTGGACCTGTCGCGGCTCAACGACCCGGCCTTCGTTCCTGCCCTGACCGAGTCACTGGCCGGCTGGGAAAGCGAGTACGAAGGGTTTTATCAGGCCACCACCAGCCAGGCGGAACTGTGGATTTCCCTGCGCACGGCGCCACTCTACGGCCCGCAGGGGGAGATTCGCGGCGGAATTGCCATCCTGGAGGACATTACCCCGCGTAAGCTGGCCGAGCTGGAGGTCCAGCGCCAGGTGCAGCACCTGGCGGCGCTGCGCCAGGTAGATGTGGCCATCAGCGCCAACCTGCTCTTGCCGGTAACCATGGAGGTCCTGGTCTGGCAAGTGGTCGAACAGTTGAGGGCAGACGCCGTATTGGCCTGGCGTTATGAGGCCGGCTCGCAGCAGCCGGTCTACCTGGCGGGGCACGGTATCTCGGGCGACGGTCAGGAGCACCGGGCGCGCCTGGTCGAGACGGCGCAGGCGGCGGGTGTGCTGCGCCAGGCAGCCGGCGGCGCACTGGCGCTCCCGGAGGGCTTTGCCCAGTACCTGGGCCTGCCGTTGAAATCCAAAGGACAGACCAACGGGATTCTGGAAGTGTTCTTACGTTCCCCCGAGCCGGTGGACGCGGATTGGCTGGATTTCTTCGAAACCCTGGGCGGGCAGGCGGCCATTGCCATCGAAAACGCGGCCCTTTACGAAGGCTTGCAGCGTTTTGCCACCGACCTGGAAGAGGCCTACGACGCCACGCTGGAAGGGTGGTCGCGCATCCTGGAACTGCGCGATTGGGAGACCGAGGGGCATTCCAGGCGCACCATGGACCTGACCCTGCGCCTGGCGCACCAGGCCGGGATCCCCGAGGCCGAATTCGTCCACATCCGTCGCGGTGTCTTGCTGCACGACATCGGTAAAATGGCCATCCCGGACCGTATCTTGCAGAAACCGGGGCCGCTCAACGAAGAGGAGCGCCGCCAAATGCACCAGCACCCGGTGTATGCCTACAACGTGCTTTCTCCCATCCGTTTTCTGGCCCCGGCTTTACAGATCCCGTATGCGCACCACGAGTGTTGGGACGGGAGCGGGTATCCCCAGGGGTTGAAGGGAGAAGAGATCCCGCTGGCGGCGCGCATCTTCTCCCTGGTAGACGTGTGGGATGCGCTGACCCACGACCGCGCCTATCGCCAGGCCTGGCCTCGGGAAAAGGTATTTGCATACATTGCCTCGCAGAGTGGAAAACAGTTCGACCCGGCCATCGTGGCGGCCTTCTGGAAGGTGATGGGGGTGGACGAAGACCAAAACGGGCAGAAAGACGCTGGTTAATGGCCTTTTCGGGCCAAAAATCTGCCTGTTAACGCGGTTTATCGCCGGATTTTTCATAACCTTAACCAAGGGGGGCTGCAAAGCAGGTTATAATTGGAACGACGGTCTGGTCCTGTGACGTACAGGCTAACCAGGCATACCGCGGACGTAAACCGGGGGCGTATGCTCATTTCACGTAAATTCGGATAGAGGAATAAGCGCTCTGTGTGTGTAGTTTTCGGCGGTTTCACTGCCCAAAACCAACTGTTCTACACTGACATTTAATTCACAATCATGATCCATGAGGAGAAGAGCCCCGTTGGGGGCCCGGGCTGCCGGCCGGCAGCTCAAATTCACCTCTGAGCAGTCATACAAATTTTATTCGATAAGGTTTGAAGCATGATAGACGGTCGTTATCAAATATTACTAACCAACGACGATGGTATCCAATCGCCGGGAATTTGGACCGCGGCGCAGGCGCTGTCGAAACTGGGGTTCGTGACCCTGGCTGCGCCGCGCGACCAGGCATCCTCCACCGGGCGCAGCATGCCGCTGAGCTCGGATGGCAAGATTGTCCAGACGAATATGCAAATCGGCGATCAGGACTGGGTGGTGTACGCCGTGGGCGGCACCCCGGCGCAGGTGGTCGTGCATTCGGTGCTGGAGATCATGCCTGCCACCCCTGACCTGGTCGTCTCGGGGATCAATTACGGGGAAAACCTGGGCAACAGCGTGATGACCTCGGGCACAGTAGGGGCGGCGCTGGAAGCGGCTTCCCTGGGCATCCCGGCGATTGCCGCCTCGGTAGAATTGCAAGACATCCGTGAGTTCAACGTCTATTCGGAGAACGTCCGGTTCGACACGGCGGCCTACTTCACGGCTTACTTTGCCCAGGCCATGCTGGAAAAGCGTATGCCGCACGACGTGGACGTGCTCAAGATCGAAGTGCCCCACGATGCCACCCCGCAAACTCCCTGGCGGGTGACACGCCAGGGGCGTGACCGCTATTACAAGCCCATGCTGGAACGGACCGGCTCCTGGGATGAAAACGGGCGCGTGTATGGCCTGGTGGGCCCGAATTATGACCTCATCGAGCCGGACTCGGACATCCACGCCATGCTGGTGGACCGGGTCGTCTCCGTGACCCCGCTCAGCCTGGATTTGACCTCGCGGGTGGATTTCGGCGAGCTGGAACAGTTATTGAATAAAGCAGGATAAGAACCTATCCAAAAATCAGGAGCCTCCCCTGTTTGAGCTGTCATGACAGCTCAAACAGCGCCTGCTTCGATCATTCTCGGATAGATCTAAAATTAAATCAAGCGGTGGCCCCTCTCGATCTCAAGAGGTAGCCACCGTTGTTTTTTTATTCCCAAGGGACGCTTGTCCCCCACCTGGGTTAGATGTTGAAACGGATATTGAGGATGTCGCCGTCCTGGACGATGTAGTCCTTGCCTTCCAGGCGCAGCTTGCCTTTGCTGCGCGCGTCGCCCATGCCGCCCAGGGCGATCAGGTCGTCGTAGGCGATGACTTCGGCGCGGATGAAGCCTTTCTGCAGGTCGGTGTGGATCTCCCCGGCCGCTTCGGGCGCCGTGGCGCCGCGCTGCACCGTCCAGGCGCGTACTTCGTCCGGCCCGACGGTAAAGAAGGACTGTAAGCCGAGTAGATCATACGACAGGCGGATCATGCGGTTCAGGCTGGGTTCTTCGATGCCGTATTCTTCCAGGAACAGGGCGGCGTCTTCAGGGGGCAGCTGGGAGATGTCCATCTCCAGTTTGCCCTGCAAGGCGACCAGCTGGGTGCCGGGAGAATCGTATTCGAAAGCCGGCGCCGGCTGGTTTTCGGCCAGGTTGAACACCACCAGCACCGGTTTGCGGCTGAGGAAACCGAAGCCGGAGAGCAGTTTTTCTTCTTCGGCGCTGATTTCAACCCCGCGCAGCGCTTGTTCTTCGCTGAGCGCCTGGTGGAAGCGTTCGAACAGGGCAATCTCGCGATCGATGAGGCCCTTGTCGCGCCCGCCGCCTTTGCGCCGTTCGTCGGCCAGGCGTTCCAGCTTGCGTTCCACGGCGATCAGGTCGTTGAGCACGAACTCACTATCCATGGCGAGCAGGTCACGGCGCGGGTCCACACTGCCCGAGGGGTGGGGAACGTTCTCGTCGTCGAAGCAGCGTACCACGTGGATAAAGCCGTCCATCTGGGTGAGCTGGTTGAGCAGCGTGCCGGAGATGCCGGATTTGCTGGCGCTGCCGTCCAGGCCGGCGATGTCGGCGTAGGTGACCTTGGCGTAGATGGTCTTTTTGGGCGTGAACATGTCCGAAAGGATGTCCACGCGTTTATCCGGCACATCGACCACGGCGGTGTGGACTTCCATCTTGCCGCTCAATGCTCCGGTCGGCTGCGTGCCGCGGGTGAGGGCGTTGAACAGGGTGGTCTTACCCGATTGGGGTAAGCCGATGATACCCATGCGCATATTGACTCGTGACCTTGACCCTTCTGCAAAGATTCGTTATACTTGAGGTTACATTTCCGGCCGAAGTGGCGGAACAGGCAGACGCGCACGACTCAAAATCGTGTTCCGTAAGGAGTGTGGGTTCGATTCCCACCTTCGGCACCAGAATTATAACACAGGCATTACAAGCGCATCAGCATCCGCTCGGGCTACGGATGCTGGTGTGTTTTAAGGCTCCCAACCTATCCGCAGGGTTGGGCCTCTAAGGTACCCTGTAGGGGGATATCATGCCCCGAT
>JAAZNB010000246.1 GCA_012798515.1 Chloroflexota bacterium | reverse complement strand
TAATGAAAGCCCGACCTGCTGATAGAGATGGGGATTCCGTTCCAGCAGACGTAGCCCCCGCGTGTTCGTAGGACAGACGGCGCTGCCGGATCGCCGGGAACCTCGCTGCGCTCGCAGTGACACGACTCCATGCCGGGCTGGGTGGCCCGCTCCTCCTCAGCGCCCTTTAACGACAATAGGCCCCCTGGAACGCATGACCCATCCCAGAAGGCCTATCAAGGGAAGGCTGGGGGCAGCGGGGGAGCTGCCGCGAGCCACAACGAAATTTATTGGTCTAAATACTGGTCCACGTTGTCCTGGGTGATGAGGACGAAGGGGATATTGGTGACTTTGTCGTACGTCTCGCCGGTGACAATCTTGTAGGCCACGTCGATGCTGCCCTGGCCCTGGCCGTTGGCGTCCTGGAGGACGGTGGCGTCCAGCTCGCCGTTCTTGACGCTGAGTTTGGCGTCTTCGATGGCATCCACACCGATGATGACGATCTCGTCCTTGCGGCCGGCGTTGATGACCGCGTTCAGCGCACCCATGGCCATGTTGTCGTTCTCAGCCGCGATGGCGCTGATCTCGGGGTACTTCTGCAGCCAGTCTTCGGTGATGCGCATGGCTTCTTCACGCAGCCAGCGGCCGGTGAGGGATTCCAGCACGGTCACGCCGGGCTCTTTGTAGATGGTGTTCTTCAGACCCTGGTCGCGATCGATCTGGGCCGAGTTGCCGATGTCGCCTTCCAGCTGCAGGAAATTGCCTTCGGCCTTGCCAACACCGCCCAGCTTCTCGGCGATGAAGTTGCCCATGATCTCACCGGCTTCGACGTCATCCGAACCGACGAAGGCGGTGGCCTGGTCGACGTTGCTGGTCTTGGAGTTGACGATGACAATCGGGATCCCGGCTTCATTGGCCTTGTCAACGATGGGAGCAGCACCCTTGGCATCCACGGGGCTCATCACGATGACGTCCACCTGCATGGCAATGAGGTCATCGGCAGAGTTGAGCTGCTTCTGAACGTCCGTATCCGCATCGATCATCTGGTAATCGGCGATCTTGCCGGCGGCTTTCAGCTCATCGAGAGCCTCTTCCTGGGCTGCGTTCAACAGAATCTGATACTGGTCGGAACGGCTTTTCTGCAAAATGCCGATCTTGATGTCACTTGTCGCGGCAGGTTCGTCTGCATTAGACGCGGTTGCGGGTGCGGCGGTGGGGGTTGCACACGCAGAGAGAACAGGCACCAACAACACCAGAACTAACAAAAACTTTACGACATTGCTAGCTTTCATTTTTTCTCCTTATACGTCATTTCTTCTGCTCTCGTACGGTTGACAACGATCTAGGCGACTATCTTGTCTTGGGTGTGTTTGCCTCCTTGGGGTTGGGTAAGGTGGTCTGTGCACATCATTTGTTCCTACGCCGGCTGATGATGATATCGAGTAAAACTGCTGCCAGGATGATGATCCCTTTGACGATCTGCTGGTAAAACGAGGACACGCCCATCAGGTTCATGCCATTGTTGATGATGCCGATCATCAAAATGCCAATCACCGTCCCCGGGATGGTCCCGATGCCGCCGTTCAGGCTGGCCCCGCCGATGACCACCGCGGCAATGGCGTCCAGCTCGTAACCCACACCGATGGCGGGCTGCCCGGCATTCACGCGTGACGTCAGGATGACGCCGGCGATGCCGGTGATCAGGCCCATCATCATGTAGGTCAGGAGCCGGTTCCGAAAGACGTTGACGCCCGAGGCGGTGGCGGTATACACGTTGCCGCCCACCGCGTAGAGGTATTGCCCGTACTTCATGCGGCTCAACAGGACGTAACCGATCAACGTGACCACGACCAGCACCAGCACCGAATAGGGAATCACGTTGAAGAGCTTGCCCTGCCCGATCATCTTGAAGGCCTGGCTCTCCAGGACGTATGATTTCCCATCGCTGATCACGTAAGCCACGCCGCGGGCAATCAGCTGGGTGCCCAGGGTGACCACGAAGGGGAA
Source organism: Chloroflexota bacterium (assembly GCA_012798515.1). GTDB lineage: Bacteria > Chloroflexota > Anaerolineae > Anaerolineales > Anaerolineaceae > JAAZNB01. The sequence goes on along the minus strand of JAAZNB010000246.1, from coordinate 7,574 downwards.
CATCTCGAATTTGGCAATCAGGAAGCCGTTGAACAAGCCGATCACGCCACAGGCCAGCACGGAGAAGATCACCGCCAGGACGACGTTATCGCCGCCGGAGGTCAGCACGGCGCCGGTGATGACCGAGGCCACGGCGATCATGGAACCGATGGAAAGATCGATGCCGCCGCCGATGATGACGAAGGACATCCCAATGGCGATGATGCCGTTGATGCTGATCTGGTTGAGCACGTTGATCATGTTCTGCACCGTGCGGAAGGTGGGGCTGGCCGTGAACAAGAACACGATCATGAAAACCAGGATCAGCAGAATGCCGTATTTCCTCGTAAAGGTGGCCAGATCGAAGGACGCAGTGCTCTTTTGCTTGTGTACCACCATGAGTTATCCTCCCAGCGCTTTGTTCAAGATTAATTCCTGTGCTTTGAATTTGTCGGTCAGGTCCCTGGCGAAGAACTCCCCGTTGATGCGCCCTTCGTGAACGACCAGGATGCGGTCACTCATGCCGATGACTTCTTCCATTTCCGAAGAAATCAGGATGATGGCCATGCCGTGGGCGGTAAATTCGGACATGAGCCGGTAGATCTCGCTCTTGGCGCCGATGTCGATGCCGCGCGTGGGTTCGTCGAGGATCATCAGCTGGGGCGTGTCCATCAGCCACTTGGCCAGGATGACCTTCTGCTGGTTGCCGCCGCTCAGGCTGCGGGCGTCCACCTTCAGGTTGGGCGCCTTGATGGACAGGCGGTTGGCCAGCTGGGAAATGTTGGCGTGCAAAGGCCCGTAATGGATGAACACCCCGCGCTGCTGCTTTTTCAAATTGGGCAGGGCGATGTTCTCGAACAGGCTGCGACACAACACCAGGCCATACTTCTTGCGGTCCTCGGTGACCATGGCGATGCCGTGGCCGATGGCCTCGGAGGTGTTGCGGATGCGCAGCGGCCGGCCCTGCCAGATGATCTCACCCGAATCGAGCGGCTCCAGGCCGAAGATCGACTTGGCGATGTCGCTGCGTCCCGCCCCCACCAGGCCGGAGAAGCCCAGGATCTCGCCCGCCCGCACCTCGAAGCTGATGTCTTCGAAGATGCCTTTCCGGGTCAGGTGCCTGACCTGCAAGACCACGTCGCCGGCCTGGGTGGGCACCTTGTTGTACACGTCGGCCAGCTGGCGGCCCACCATCATGGTGATCAGGGTGTTGCGATCGATATCGGCCACGTCGCGCGTACCGATGAAGCGCCCGTCGCGGAACACGGTCACCCGGTCGCAGATGCGGGCGATCTCTTCGATGCGGTGCGAGATGTAAATGACGGTGATGCCCTTGGCCTTCAGCTCGGCGATGGTGCGGAACAGGTTCTCCGTCTCGTCCGAATCCAGGGAGGAGGTCGGCTCGTCCATGATGACCAGTTTGGCGTTGAAGGTCACCGCCTTGATGATCTCGATCATCTGCATGTGGGCGATGGTCAGGTCGACCATCTTGGTGCGCGGGTCGATATCCAGGTGATACTTCTTGAGGATCTCGGCCGCCTGCAGGTTGATGGCCCTCTTGTCCACAAACAGCTGCCCCAGCAGGGTCGGCTCGCGGTGCAGAAAGATGTTTTCGGCCACCGTCATGTGCAGGATCGGGTTGAGCTCCTGGTGGATCATGCTCAGGCCGGCCTGGATGGCCTCGGCCGGGCCGGAGAAATGCACCGCCTGCCCGTCGAAGCGGATCTCCCCGCTGTCCGGCTCGTACAGGCCCACCGCGATCTTCATCAACGTGGATTTGCCCGCGCCGTTTTCACCCATCAGGGCGTGGATCTCTCCCCGGCGAACGCTAAACTGAATGTCATCCAAAGCCAAAGTACCCGGAAAACGCTTGGTAATACCTTTCATTTCAAGAAGAATATCGTTCTCAAGGTCGGGCATACCCCTTCACCTCCTATCATGCGATCTTCCGAAACTGCTCGCGGAAAGTATTCAACAAGGCACTTGTATAAAACTGCTCAGTGTAGCTGGCTTATTACGACTTGAATCAATAGGTTGGGATAATGATGGTTAGTGTGACAACACGACCGTATTATAGCATAATGTGTGCAATAACGGAACCATTAAAACATTAAAACAATCGGAAATTTGTGTTTTTGTTGCTGCTCGGGCCGGGAATATTGACCGTTTTTGTGTTCCCGCCAGGGGCGTGTGCACCCGGGGCGGGGCGCCCTATGCGCCGTCCCTGCCCCGGATGGCCCCATTATGGGCGTAAAAAGGGCCTTTTATCCCCATTTTGGCCGGCAAGCTGGCCTTAATGCCCCCGGGAAGGGCAAAAAACGCCCTCCCCGGGGCGCCGGCGGGGACGGGAAATAGATTTCCGGCCGCGAGAAAAGCATCCCCAGGGCCAAATTATCGCCCCTCAAACCCATACACACAGTCACTAAAACACATTGTCACCCCCGGGTTATGTGCTTTTGCATCTGCATTAATCCACAAAACATGATATAATACGGTCAAGTTGACACACAAACAAGCATATCCCCAATCGTTTTTGTAGGTAGAAGCCAGGGGGCTCGATCCGCAGGGTTGCATTTCACCCGATTTCACCCCCCTTGGAGGGCGCTTATGCCCCCGGGGTGAGTACGCCGGCAGAAACCGGGTGGGGTCCGGGCACAACCCCGGGCCGGAGCGCCCGGCCTGGCACGCCAGAACCTTAAAAAGCGAATAGGAACCGCAAGAAGGTGGCTTTGCTTCCGGATCGAACCCGAGAATTGGATGGGCGCCGCCGGGCCGGGGGGCCCTGAAGACGGGGCGGAACGTTCGGGGCCGGGTGAAAAGCCTCCTCGCAAAGGCGATATGCTAAAATGATCAGGAATCAAAGCCCACGGGTATCGAACGAGGTGGCCCTATGTTTAGTATTGAAAGACAATCTTTAATTCTTGAACTGCTGGAGCAAGAAGGCAAAGTGGAAGTCAACGCCCTGGCCTCAAAATTTTCCACCTCCAAAGAGACGATCCGCAGAGATCTTAAAGAGATGGAAGCCGCCGGAATTTTGAACCGCATGCACGGGGGGGCCGTGGCCGTGGCGCCCAAGCGCAGCGAGGGCTACGAGCTGCCGCTGCTGGCACGCGGCGTGCAGAAATACGAGGAAAAACAACGCATCTGCAAAGCCACCGCCCAGCTCCTGGAAGACGGCGACACGATCTTCCTGGACAACAGCTCCACCACCATGGGGCTGCTGCGCTACGTCCCCAAGAACATCAAAATTACAGTGCTGACCAACTCGATCCAGGTCATGTTAGAAGCCGGCAAGCTGAACAACGAGAACATCGTCGTCATCAGCGTGGGGGGCATGCTGAACGTCAAGAATTACTCCATCGTGGGCGCCCTTACCAAGAGTTTTGCCCAGAATTTCTTCCCCGACAAGGCCATCATGTCCTGCCGGGGCATCGAAGAGAACAGCGGTATGACCGAGGCCAACATCCTGGAGATCGACCTGAAACGCGACATGATGACCCGCTCCAAGCAGTTTATCCTCCTGGCCGATCACACCAAATTCGGGCTGATCGGGGCCGTCTTCCTGGGCAGTTTGAGCGAAGTGGACTGTGTCATCACGGACCCCAAGACCGATCGTACCCGGCTGAAGATGTTTGAAGACCTGAATACGCGCATCATTATTTCTGAATAATGGCGCCGGCACGGCAGTAAATCCCATTCGATAACGTCCATCGGGAATAGGTAAACTCCTGGCGATCCCCTGCGCCAGGCCGGCGCCGGCGCGCCCCCGCGCAGCCGGCAGTGATGCCCGGCCGTTTCCCCGCCGGGGGTGCAGGGTACCCCTTGAGCATCCAGGCTCACCGCCTGTGAGCCTTTTTAAGACCGGTTTCACGCGGCAGCAATGTCATCATGTTCAACAACCTGGAGGTATGTATGTCAAACAACGCAAGTGATCTTGTTGGAGGGTCTGGTTCCGGGAAGGGATCCATCTGGCAGCAGATGCCGGTCTCTCGTCTATTGGTGGACGTCTCGCTGTGGTCGGCGGACTTCACCCACTTTGCGCAGGAAATCGCGCGCGTCGATCCCTACGCCGATCTCTATCACATCGACGTGTCCGACGGGCACTTCGTGCCGGGCTTCCTCTTCTTTGCCGACCTGGTGGCCGCCTTACGCCCCCTGACGGCCAAGCCCTTCCACGTCCACCTGATGGCCACCAACCCGATGGACCACGTGGCCGATTTCGTGGCCGCCGGGGCGGACATCATCACCGTGCACGTCGAGAACGGTCCCATCATGCCCGCCGTGCTGGACACGGCGCGCCGTGCGGGCGTCGCCACGGGCATGGCCATGGGCCTGGGGGTGCAGCCCGACAGCATTGCGCCCTTCCTGGGCCTGGTGGACACCATCGTGGTCATGGGCACGCCCATCGGGGTGAAAGGCGTCAGCCCGTCCACCTACGTGTACGACCGGGTGCGCCAGGTCAAATCCATCGTGTCCAACGCCGGGCTGCAAGACCAGATCAAAGTCTTCGCCGACGGCGGCATTCGCGATCATACCGTGCCCAACCTGCGCGCCGCGGGAGCCGATGGCGTTGTGGCGGGCTCGCTGGCCTTTAAATCCCCCGACCTGGCGGAAACCTTCCGCTGGCTGCACGGCCTCGAGGTCGCCGCGGAACCCCTGCAATGATCATTGCTATGACCGGGCTGCCCGGGACCGGCAAATCGACCCTGGCCAAAGCGTTGAGCCAGGCCCTGCCGGCGTTGATCCTGGACAAAGACGTGGTGCGCGCCGCGCTGTTCCCGGCCGGGGAGATCGAGTATTCCACCCATCAGGACGATTTCGTCATCCAGGTGATGCTCCAGGTGGCCGACTTCTACGTGCGTAAAGACGCCACCCGCCACATCCTCCTGGATGGGCGCCCCTTTTCGAAACAGAGCCAGGTGGACACGCTGGTGGCGTACGGCCGCCAACACGGCTGGGATTTGCGCTTCATCCACTGCGTCTGCTCCGACGACGTCGCCCGGGCGCGCATCGAGCGAGACGCCGCCGCCGGGCAGCACCTGGCCGCCAACCGCGATTTCAACCTGTACCTGCGCCTCAAGGCCCAGGCCGATCCCTTACAGGTGCCCCACCTTGGCCTGGACACCGGCCGGCCGCTGCCCGCCTGCATCCAGGACTGCCTGGGCTACCTGAGCCAGCCTTCTGAGAACCTCAAAGTGGAGAACGAACGACCATGAACACCCAAGTATTGTCGTTGGGCAAACAACGCGGCTTGAGCCAGTGCGCCAACGATCAATTTGTCTTCAACATCCTGGCCCTGGACCATCGCCAGGCGGTCAAAAAAGTCTTCGTCGACCAGCCCGATCCCTACGCCCAGGCGGTAGCCTTCAAGCGGGCGGTGGTGAAGACCCTGGGCCCGGCGGCCACCGCCATGCTGCTGGATCCGTCCATCGGGGCCGGTCCCTGCCTGGCAGACGCTTCCATGCCCGGCGGGCGCGGCCTGGTGGTGACGGTGGAGGCCAGCGGCTACGCCGGCCCCGGCCACGCCCGGGTCAGCCGCCTGCCCGAAGATTGGAGCTGCGGGCAGATCAAGCGCCTGGGCGCTTCGGCGGTCAAGCTGCTGGTGTATTACCACTCCCGCGCCGAGACGGCCCCGGCCATGCAAGACCTGGTGGCCCAGGTGGCGGAGGAGTGCGGGCGCCTGGATATCCCCCTCTTCCTGGAGGTGTTGACCTATTCGCCCGACCCACAGGGCGCCAGGCTCTCGCCCCAGGAACGCATCCAGGCCGTGGTACAGGCGGCCGCCGACCTGACCCCGCTGGGCGGCGACGTGCTCAAGTCGGAGTTCCCGGTGGACGTCAAGAGCCAGCCCGATCCCGGGCAGTGGGCCGACGCCTGCCAGGCCCTGAGCCAGGCTTCGCAAATCCCCTGGGTGCTGCTCAGCGCCGGGGTGGATTATCCCGTCTTCGCCCAGCAGACCCTGGTGGCCTGCCAGGCCGGCGCCAGCGGTATCCTGGCCGGCCGGGCCATCTGGAAAGAGGCCCTCGGGGTGCCGGCAGACGAGCGGGATCGTTTCCTGCAGACCACCGGCCGCGAGCGCCTGCAAGAGCTCCAGTCCATTTGCAACCAGTACGCCCGCCCCTACACCGATTTCTTCCGGCCGCAAGACCTGGCCGAAGATTGGTACGCAGCTTACCCGGGGGTTCAGGCCGCCTGAGCCCGGCCTGGCCCGTTGTGGCTGTGCCCCTGCCCGATCCGCCTGGATCGGGCAGGTTTTTTTAATTCCCCCGGGAGGGCGCCCCGCCCCATACCTGGCCGGATGAAATTCATCCCCTTTTTACATCTACGGGGACATTTTTCGGTATCATTGGGGAATGATTGAAATGTTCTTCCGGTGGATCCCTTCCGGGGCCATTGGGGTGGAACGAACGTTTATCCGTATCTAGATTGGGACGTATCCTGGGAGGTTTACCGATACCCATGGAAGAATCACTGAATTATTTACCCTTGCTGGTAGTGCTGATCTTAGCTTTCCTGGTACCGCTGCTGCTCAGCAAGGTACGCTGGCTGCCCATCGTGGTGGGGGAGATCGCCGCCGGTATCCTCATCGGGCGCTCCGGCTTGAACCTGGTGGAGCACAGCGCCATCCTCGACATCATGAGCAACATGGGCCTGGCTTTCCTCATGTTCCTGGCCGGCATGGAGATCAACCTCAACCAGCTCTTCCCGGTCAACGGGCGCAGCCAGAGCGGCGAGGACCAGAGCCTGTTGAAATTGACCCCGGTGGTCTACCTGCTGACCCTGGCCCTGTCCATCCCCGGCGGGCTGGCCCTCAACGCCCTGGGCCTCAACGGCAACCCCTGGCTGCTGGCCTTCATCCTGAGCGCCACCTCCCTGGGCGTGGTGCTGCCCACCCTCAAACAGCACGAGCTGATGCCCACCCTGCTGGGCCGGGCCGTGTTCTACAGCTCCCTGCTGGCCGATTTCCTCACCGTCCTGCTGCTGACCGTGTTCCTGACCGTCTTCCAGAACGGGCTGAACATCGAGGTGCTCTCGGTCAGCCTGCTGTTCGTGGCCTTCCTGATCTTCTACCAGCTCGGCGAGCGCGTCTACCGCCTGTCCGCCATCCAGAGCGTGATCCGCGAGCTCTCGCACGTCACCGTGCAGATCAAGGTGCGCGGCGCCATCACCATCCTGATGGTCTTCGTGGTCCTGGCCGGGGTGCTGGGGCTGGAGATCGTCCTGGGGGCCTTCATGGCCGGCATGGTCATCCCCCTGCTGCGCGCTCCCGACGATCACGAGGTGATCGACAAACTGGAGGCCTTCGGCTACGGCTTCTTCATCCCCATTTTCTTCATCCTGGTGGGCGTCAACCTGGACCTGGGGGTGCTGGTCGATTCACCCCGCGCCCTGCTGTTCCTGCCGGCCCTGTTCCTGGTGGCCCTGCTGGTCAAAACGCTGCCCATGCTGCTCTTCCGGCGCATGTTGAGCCTGCGCGAGACCCTGGCCGGCGCGGCCCTGGTCAACACCCACCTGTCGATCGAGATCGCCGTGGCCGTCATCGGCGTGCGCCTGGGGCTGCTCGACCCGGCCGCCAACGTGACCGTGATCCTGTT
>JAAZNB010000245.1 GCA_012798515.1 Chloroflexota bacterium | reverse complement strand
TGAACCCCTCCTGAGATAAAAACAACCCGCCTTTCGAAGGCGGGTTGTTTTTATCTTCACGTCACCGTTCAGAAACGGTTTTATTCTTTGGGCAGGCCGATTTCCAGCATCTCGTCAGTGACGCGCACCGGATAAGCAGGGGCGTCGATCACGGCCGGGAAGGTGAGTACTTTTCCGGTGCGCAGGTCGAAACGCGCTCCGTGACGGGGGCAAATGATCTGGTACCCGTCCAGCTCGCCATCGCCCAGGGGGCCGTCGTCGTGGGTGCATACATCGCCAATGGCATAAAAATTCCCGGCGATGTTGAACATGACGATCGGATTCCCCTCCACCTCCAGAAAGAGGCGCTCACCCGAGCCGAGCTCGGCGGCCGGTACGACCGCAAAGAAACGATACTGAGATAGATCGAAAGCAGGCGCTGGGTTGCTCAAGAGTCCTCCCCTTCTTCCACCAGCTCGTCCGTGGCGGTTTGCAGGCCATAAGCCCCGGCTTTGAGCACTTTCAAGGGCAACAAAGCGCATTTCAAGCGCACCGGCCCCAGGTCGATGCCTAACAGGTCGAGAATATCGGTCTTGGTCAACCCTTTACAATACTCCAGGGATTTACCCACGATGGCTTCCATCAGCAGATCAGCAGAGGCCTGCGAGATGGCGCAACCATGGCCGCTGAACGCAGCCTCGGTAACGATGCCCTGCTCGTTGACGCGTAGATCGATGCGGATATTGTCGCCACAAAGGGGATTGTCGTCTTCAAATGTGATGTCGTTTGGATCCAGCTCTCCCCGGTAGATCGGGTTCTTATATCGCTCGACGATGACTTCTCGATACAGATCATCCATCTGAAGCTTCCTTCGTTATATATTTTTGGTTTTGAGAATCAGCCAAACAGATTTTTCACCTTTTCGATAGAAACCGCCAATGCGTCCACTTCTTCACGGGTATTATACAGGTAGAAACTCGCTCGTGTCGAGGCCGGAAGGCCTAATTTCTGGTGCAGCGGCATGGCGCAGTGGTGCCCGGCGCGTACGGCAATCCCGTCTTCGTCCAGGATCTGGGCCACATCGTGGGGGTGGATCCCCTGCAGGGTAAAACTGACCACGCCGCCTTTTTGGTGAGCGTCTACCGGACCCAGGATTTGCAGGCCGGAGATCTCGGACAGGCGGTCCATGGCGTAGGCCGTGATTTCTTGTTCGTGCACGGCAACGGCGTCCATGCCGATCTGGGAAAGATAATCTACCGCTGCGCCGAAGCCAATCGCCTCGGCAATAGCCGGGGTACCGGCCTCGAATTTATACGGCAGCTCGTTGCTGGTAAAGCCTTCGAACGTCACCCGGCGGATCATATCTCCGCCGCCCATAAAGGGCGGCATACTCTCCAGGAGGGCCATTTTGCCATACAGCACACCGATCCCGGTTGGCCCGCACATCTTGTGGGCCGAAAAAGCCAGGAAATCGGCGTCCAGGTCGGCCACGTCTACCGGCAGGTGCGGGACCGATTGGGCCCCATCCACCAACGCCAGGGCGCCGGCCTGGTGAGCATCGGCAATGATCTGTTTAGCCGGGGTAATCGTCCCCAGCACGTTGGACATGTGGGTGAAGGCCACCAGGCGAGGTTTGAGCGCCAGCAGATCGTGATAGGCGTTCATATCCAACAGCCCATCTTCCATCACGGGGACGTAGCGAATCTGGATACCGCGTTCGGCGGCCAGGATCTGCCAGGGCACGATGTTGGAATGGTGCTCCATCTCGGTCAACACCACCAGGTCGCCGGCCTTGAGCTGGCTCCGCCCCCAGGAATAGGCCACCAGGTTGATCGCTTCGGTGGTATTGCGTGTGTAGACCAGCTGGCGACTTGATGGAGCGTGGATGAAAGCGGCGACCTTTTTACGGGCCTCTTCGTAGGCCTGGGTCGCCTCTTCGGCCAGGGTATGCACCCCGCGATGGATGTTGGCGTTCTGACGGCGATAATAATCCTCCATGGCTTGCAGCACACTGGAGGGTTTCTGTGAAGTTGCCGTAGAGTCCAGGTATATCACCTGGACTCCGGGCCTTACTTCACGTTCCAGGATCGGAAAATCCTGGCGAACACGTGTTGGGTTTAATACAGTTGTGGCTGTCATGATCGTCAAACAAATTTCATGGGTTACTCAGCCATAGGCAGATCAGATTTACTCCGCCGTCGCTGGGCAGGTCGTAGGTTGGTAGAATTCACTGGATACCAAAGAATATGATCGGGAACCATCCATCCGTCCGTGAGAAAAACATTGGAACGGAATTGTACGGCCACCATCTTCGTATCCACCTGTACCACGATCCCTTTTAACCACCCGCGTACACGTTGGCCACCCTTCTCGTGGTCACAAAATACTTCCACAATATCGCCAACGTCAAACAGAAATTCCGATTCTGGCGGCTTCATAAAAGGTACAGGTGCCATTTTTCATCTCCCAATGATATGGACAGGATGAGAGAAAACATCATATCATTTTATCACAATTGTTCTATAAAACAAGTGCCTTTTCTTATCCTGTATAAGTACTCATCTTCTCGTGAATGGCTTCCTGGAAGCGGGTGCGCACGCCATCGAACGGAATGCGCTGCATGATCGGGTCGAAGAAGCCTTCTACGATCAGCCGTTCAGACTCCTCTTTAGGCAGTCCACGGCTGAGCAGGTAGAACACCTGGTCCTGGTCGATCTTTCCAACGGTTGCACCGTGAGTACAGCGCACGTCATCGGCCAGGATCTCCAGACCGGGAATAGAATCCGCTCTCGCTTTGGTGCTCAACACCAGATTGCGGTTGGCCTGATAGCCATCCGTCTTGTCTGCGCCCGGCGCCACGTAAATCATCCCCTGCCACACCGAACGACTCGCTCCCAACAAAGCGCCCTTGAACAACAGGTCGCTGGTGGTATTGGGAGCCAGATGGTTCTGTTGGGTATCGTGGTCGAGGTGCTGGTCGTGGTCGGTGAAATAGAAACCGGACATGCGTCCTGTACTGCCCCGCCCAACCAGTTCCAGGTCGGAGAAGTTCTTGGTCACGTGGCTGCCCACGGCGCCAAAGATCCAATCCAGGTTGCCGTCGCGGTCCACACGGGCACGTTCGTGGCTGAAGTTCCATACGTTTTCGCCCCAGGATTGCAGCTCGACGAAACGCAGGTTGGCTCCCGGGCCGACGTACAACTCCACGATGCCGGCGTGCATACTCTGGCCCCGGTCGTACTGGGGCGAGGCGGATTCGTGCACATAGGTAGCCGAAGCGCCTTCATCCAGATAGACCATCACGTGGGTCACGTGCGCCAGGCTTTCTCCCGGGCCCCACGACAGGCTTTGCAGTGGGTGGGTCACTTCCACCCCGCGGGGCACATATAGCAGCACGCCGTTCTGGGCAAAGGCGGCCGCCAGGGCGGCGAACTTGCCCTCGCCGGAGCGGACCACCTGCCCCATCACCTTTTCCAGCACCTGGGGGTATTTTTGCTCAGCAGTCTTCAAGTCAGTGAAGATCACCCCACGCGCCGCCAATTCAGGATTCAGCTGGACCTCGGCGCCGCCGGGGAGGAGCGAAATCTGCCC
>JAAZNB010000244.1 GCA_012798515.1 Chloroflexota bacterium | reverse complement strand
GCGGGGAGGGCGGGATTCGAACCCGCGGTCGAGGTATTCCCCCGACAACCACTTAGCAGGCGGCCCCATTCGACCACTCTGGCACCTCCCCAGATATTCGTGATGGCGTGGCTGCGCAGGATAGCGATCTGGCGGAGGGAGTGGGATTCGAACCCACGACAGGTTGCCCTGTACCTGTTTTCAAGACAGGCGCCTTCGGCCGCTCGGCCATCCCTCCCAAGGGCATTGAGCCGCAGCGTCCCCATTCTACCATAGAACCTACCCACTCACAAGGAACTATGCCCGGGTCAGCCGGCGCCACGCAGGTCGGCGTGGATGGCGCGCGCCCAGGCTTCCACGTTGGCCAGGTAGCCTTGCGGCCCGCCGGCCACCACGTCCACGGCGGTCATGGTCCAGGCCACGGGGACGGGGTAGCCGCCTGCGCGCCCCTGGCGGCTGGTGATCTTGAAGTCACGGCGGCCCGAGTCCACCGCCTGGCGGTTGCGCCGGCGCACGTCTGGCGGGCTGGCGCCGCCGGCTACGAAGTCGTCCAGCAGCCGGCGGGCGTAGGCCAGGCCCTCCGGCGAATACAGGCTGGGGTGCTGCAAATGATAGCTCAGGACCATCAGGTGATGCACGCGTCCCAGGTCGGGATGCTCCGTTTCCCAGGCCAACATCTGGTGGAAACAGGCAGTGCAGTCCAGGTCTTCTTTCCAGGCAGCGCCACATTCGGGGCAGCGTGCGGGGGTCGCCGGCATACCAGGTCCTCCAGGAGCAATGTTTTCCCGATTATACCCAATCTGCCGCCCGCGGCGGGCGATACCTCGTCTCTCGGCGGTGCGGGTATAATGATGAAGGGGCCATTCTCAGCCACACAGGAGGTGCACGCATGGCAGCGACAAACGTATCCCGCGGTATCCAATCCCATCCATACACTCTCGATTCGCTCAATGAGCTCCCCCGGCCGCTGCTGGGGCTGGCCACGCGCCATCTGCCGCCGGGCCAACAGGTCGAAGAGGTGCTGGTGGTTCCACCCGAGACGTACCCGCGCAGCTACCGCCGCCGGCCATCGCCGCTGCAGGCGCTGGTCTTCACCGGGCAGGGCATGCTGCACGTGGCTGCCGGCGACGAGCAGGACGGGCCGGGCAGCGGGCAGTGGATCCCGGTTGACCAGGTGTTCAAGGTGCGCCTCAGCCTGATCCTGTTGTACGGCAAATTGGAGGTGTGGGGCGAGCACAACGGCAAAGTCAACAAGTTCGAGGTGGAATACAACACCGTGGCGCACCTGCTGCTGGCGCGCGGGCTGCGGGCGTTCCTGCGCAAGACCTGGGAGCCCAACCCACCCGCCGGGGTGGGGGTGGCCGAGCCGGATTCGTTCCAACATTTTGGCAGTGTGGCCTTCGGTTTTTACAATGGGCTCCGGGAAGAAGCCCTGCACGACGGCCAGAAGCTGCTGGGCTATGTCTACCAGCCCGAAATCCGCCGGCCGTGGTTGAAATTCTTCCACAAAAAAGTGGCTCCGCGCCTGGTGGCGGCGTTGAGCGACCAGCAGGCCATCTTGCTCTCGGAGGACCTGGCCTATAAGGCCCACCACGAATGGATCTTTACTTTTTGCCCGCTGCACCGCCTGTTGCGCCTGGAGGAAGAGCCGATGCAGGAATGGCGGCAGGTCAGTATCTGCCTGCAGCCCGACCTGCCGGAGGAACGGGTGCGGATGGTGATGGAAGCCGAGCAGGCGGCCGCGTTCCGCCGCACCTGGGTGCAGGCGTATCCCTGGCTGGCCGGCAGGTAAAAGAGCGCCGGG
>JAAZNB010000243.1 GCA_012798515.1 Chloroflexota bacterium | reverse complement strand
TTCCTCTCGCGGCATCGCCAGGCGCTGGCCGGGCTGCCGGTGGCCGTATTTGCCCTCGGCCCGTTCCATAACACCGAAGAAGAATTACACAGCGCCGGCGAGCAGCTGGATAAAGAGCTGGCCAAATATGCCTGGTTCAAGCCGGTGGCCGTGGAGGTTTTTACCGGCAAGTACGACCCCGCAACGCTGCGCTTCCCTTACAACCTCATCGGCCCGCTCAAAAAGATACCGGCCAGCGACGAGCGAGATTGGGACGCCATCCGCACCTGGACGCGTGAACTGGTGGCCAGGTTTTCGGTCGTAGAGAGCTAGCCGCGCAGCTTCCTGGGCCTGTAGCCCGACAGGAAAGGAAAGACGAATTCAATGTATGCTTTTCGCGCTGCGGCGCTGCACAATTTCCGCTGGCTTTACCTGCTCACACTGGCCATAGCTCTGCTCATGGCCGGCGTTTCCCTGGCCGGCCTGCTCTTTCCGGCGGCCGTCTACCCAAGCGGGGACTTGCGCCAGGCGTTTGTCTCCAACGACGTGGTAAACCTGTTCATCGGCCTGCCTATCTTGCTCGGCTCGCTGGCCGGGGTGCGCCGCGGCCGGCTGCTGGGCCTGCTCTTCTGGCCAGGCGCCTTGTTCTACGTCACCTATAATTCCTTTGCCTATGCGGTGGCCTTGCCTCCGGCGCTGCCGTTCGGGGTCCACGCTGCCCTGGTGGGGATGAGCCTGGTGGCCATCGCCGGGCTGCTCGCCAGCATCGACCCGGCGGCCGTACAGCAGCGCCTCGGCGGGGCGGTGCCGGAGCGCCTGTCCGGCGGTGTGTTGGCCGCCTTCGGATTGCTGTTCTTTGGATGGCGGGCCGCCCTGGTGGCACAGGCCCTTTCCGGTGCGGCTCCTTTGCCGGGACCGGAGCTGGCCACAGCCGCGGCCGACCTGTTGATTACCCCGGCCTGGGTGGCCGGCGGGGTGCTGTTGTGGCGGCGGCAGGCGCCGGGGTACGTGTGCGGTGTGGGGCTGCTTTTCCAGGCCAGCATGTTGTTCGCCGGCCTGCTGGTGTTCTTCCTCTTGCAGCCGCTCCTGGCCGGGGTGCCTTTCTCGGCGGAGGACTGCGCCGTTATTTTTGCTATGGGGCTGTTTTGCTTCGTGCCCTTTGGACTGTTCGTGCGCGGCGCGGCGGCCCGCGCCTGAAACTCACCTGCCAAAATCGTCCCCGGCCTGGAAGGGCCGGGCGAAGCGCCGGGAGTAGGCGCCGTTGTGCTTGAGCATGTCGTCGAAGTAGACGTGCGCCAGCGGCAGGCGCAGGAAGAGGCGGAAGACGGGGCCCAGGATGGCCGGGAAGCGTTCCGGGCGGGCGATCCTGGCCAGGATCTGCGGGTCGAAGCGCCCGCCGGCTGCCAGGCCGGCGCCCAACGCGCCCAGGTCGGCAAACAGGGCCCGGTTCATGCGCTCTGGCATGCTGCGCACCCCCTCTCCGCCGCCCTTGACCACTGTGCCGAGGTAGGGAGAGCCCAGGCGGGCGGCCAGTTTCTCCAGGTAGCGTTCCACGTAGCGGCTGTGCAGACCCTCCGGGAAGCCGGACTGGACCACGAACCCGAGCGGGGGGTTGCCCGCCCGGCCCACCAGCGGCTCGAGGGCCTCGATGAAGTGTTTGCTAACCGCCGGCATGGCGTCGGTGTACAGGGGGAAACCCAGGATGGCGCATTCGGATTGGGCCAGTGCGTCGACCATCTGGCCGGTCTCGTGGAGACGCACCAGGTGATAGGTCTGGCTGGGGCCGCCAAACCCGGCGGCGATGTGGTGCAGGAAGATGGGGGTGTTACCCCGGGCCCCGCGCGGCGAACCGTTGAACAGCGCCAGCCGGCCGGGGGGCGTGATGCTCACCCCGTGGGTGGCGTCCAGGCGCCCGGGCAGCGGCAGGGGCGCCGGAGAGGCGGCGCCGATGCGCCCGGCCAGCTCTGCGGGTGGGGTTTCCGTGGTCAGGGAAAATTCCAGGCGGGATTTGAAGTTGAGCGCGGTGCGACAGAAGATGTCGCTGACGATCTCCAGGTCGCGCCGGTCGCTGCCGGCCTCAGTTTCGAGCAGCAGTCCCAGGCGGGGCGAGGCCGGGTAGCGGCGCAGGTGATGGGCCTCGCCCTGGTCCACCACCATGTAGGGATGGATCAGCGGCAGGTGCTTGTCGATGGCGCGCTTGAGCAGCTCTGTCGGGAAACCCATGCGCAGGGGGGCGGCCCACAGCACGAAGTCGGCCTGGATGATGGCCCGGTCCATGGGGAGCGAGGCGTCGCGGGTGACGCACTGGCCGGGGGTCTTGACCCAGCAGCCCCAGCAGCCGGTGCAGTAGCGCAGTTTCAGATCGCGCAGGTCCAGCCGGGTCACTGTGTGGCCCTGGGCGGCGAGGGAGTGTTGCAACTGTTGTACGTACGCATCCAACGCGCCGGGGGCAGTGCTCCCGTTCAAAAGGGTTACTTGCATGGCGTCCTACTTTCCTGAACTGAACGAATAACGAATAGCCCGGCTGGCGCAGTTGTCTACACAGCTGCCACACAGGATGCACTCGGGGTGTTCCATGTGCCCGCGTTGGACCATGGCGTTGACGTCCAGGCTCATCGGGCAGTTTTGGGTGCACACCTTGCAGTCCTGGCAGGCGGCTGCATCGGCCCTGAGGCGCAGGGCAGGCCAGGCGAAACGGTTGCGGATCCAGCGTCCCAGGATCATGAACGGCGCCATCCAGCAGATGGTGTGGCAGCCGGCCCGCCGCCCGACCAGGGCTGCCAGGAGGATGAAGACGCCCACTACCATGTAGTACACGAAGAATCGCGAGGGTTCGCTGACCGAGACGCCGTTTTCGGTCAGGTAGAGCAGGTCTAACCGGGCAGATCCACCGGCCTGGAAGACCAGCCAGACGATCAGCGAGATCCACGGCACCCAGATGACCCACTTGATCCAGTCGATCTTGCCAGGATGCACGGCCCGGTTGTTGAGCGGTCCGGCGATCTCCTGCATCCCGGCCCCCGGGCAGGCCCAGCCGCACCACAACCGTCCCAGGAACAGGGCAGAGAGGAACATCAGCCCGAACATGACCAGGCTGCCGGTAAGGACCCCGCCCATGGCTCCGTCGATGACCACGTAAGGCGAGAGAAAATTCATGGTGATGGGAAATGATAAGAAGGCAAGGATGAGCAGCGCCTTGCGGATACGCTGGCGCGCAGGAAGCTGGCGAATCATGTGAAATCCTTTCGAAACCACTCAGCCGGGGGGTGAAATGGGGTAGTTCCCCCCGGGATACCGGGCAGTTCCATCTTTGCTATCGATCGGGAACCTGGCCTTGCCGGATGCGCTCGATGACGCTCTCGGCCCATTCCAGGTTGGCGCGCATGCCGCGGATGCCGTTCTCGAGGGTGAGCATCCAGAAAAAGTGTTCGCGCGGGGAGGCGACTTCGTCCTGAAAAGGCGCAATCTGGCCTGGGACCTGTTCGTACTGGGCCAGGATAGCGCGCATGATCACGGCGTAACCTTCGAATTTGGCCAGGATTTCTTCGTCGCTCAGCTGCCCGCTGAAGAACACCTGGATCAAAGGTGCACTGCGCGGTTCTCCCATGGGCGGGGGACCGGAGATCCAGCGGCGCAGCTCGTCGCGCCCGGCCGGGGTGATGTGATATACCTTGCGGTCCGGGCGGTCCTCCTGGGCAATCTTTTCCATCTCAGCCCAGCCGCGGTCGGTCAGGCGTGCCAGGGTGCGGTAGATCTGGCTCTGGTCGGCGGGCCAGAAGTGGCGGATGGAGGTGTCGAAGATCTTCTTCAGGTCGTAACCGCTGTAGGGCTGGTAGTTGAGGAAACCAAGGATGGCATATTCGAGGGACATGTAGGACCTGTTGTATATAGGATTTAACATATATAGTATATGACATATATATGAGAAATGCAATAGGGGAATTCGTCCTGGAAGGCCGGTCCAACAGAAAAACGCCCGTCCCTGATGCAGGACGAGCGTTTTGGGTTTCTGGCCGGGCGCTACTGGGCCTGGGCGATGGTGGTGAGCAGGAGCACCAGGGCTCCGCCGGCGTTGAAGGTGTTCAAGATGAATTTCACCGTCCCCAGGGACCCGGCCCCTGCCGCGCCGGACGCCGCCCGGCGCAGGGCCAGGTTCAGCCAGGCGCCCAGGCCAATCAGGGCCAGGACCAGGAGATGCTTGACCGACATGAGGATGGTCCAGGCGTTGGCGAAGATGTTGCCGAACCCGGGATAGTACGGGTCGACCAGCATCAGGTACACCCCGCTGGCGATAAAGACCACGAAGGAGGCCAGTACCCAGGGCATGAAGCGGGCCGAGATCTTTTCCAGGGCGGCCGCAGCCGGGGCGCCGCCAGTTTGTTGCTCGAAGAAAGGTACGTAAACCAATCCCAGCAAGAGATAGTGGCCCAGCATGAGGACGGTGGCCAGGGTATGCAGCCACAAGGATACGATTGTGATCAGGGATTCCATTTCCAAATTCCTTATTGCGAACGAAATATTATCGAACCGGCGCCCGGCGCGGGCCGGGCCGGTCTCAAGGCGATTCCGGAGGACGGAGCAGGGCGCTACGGGGTCAGCCGGCGCACGGAGATGAGCACCAGGCCCAGGTCACGGATGCGCTCCAGGTAGCCGTGCAGCGCAGCCTGGTCCCGGACGGGGCCGGTCAACAGGGTATGGCCGTGTTCGTCCAGGCGGATGTGCAGGCCCTGGAACCATTCCCGGCGGTAATCGGGCAGGCTGGCCTGCACACAGATCTCGTAGAGGAGCGGTGTGTCTGGGGAAGGTTCTGTGGCCATCTCGG
>JAAZNB010000242.1 GCA_012798515.1 Chloroflexota bacterium | reverse complement strand
GCCGGTCCGGCTGGGGCCGCCGGCCTCCGCGGCGGAGGAGCGGGATTGGCCCGCTGGCCCTTGCCGGAAATGCAACCAGGGGGCTAAAATCAAACTGCTGCTTAGCGTCTACGCTGCGAAGCAAATCTGAGGAATCTCCGCTTTTGGGGGTGTCATGACACCCCCAAAAGCGGCTTGCTTAATCGTTTTCGGACCGGTCTAAGGGATAGATTCAGCGCAAAGCCAACGCGTGAGGAGGACGAAGTGATGAAATACACCATTAAACAAGCCGCCGAAAAGGTAAACCTGACGGTGTATACGCTGCGCTATTACGATAAGGAAGGTCTGCTGCCCTTTGTGGAGCGTGACAACATGGGCAACCGCCTGTTTACTGAAAACAACGTGGAATGGCTGGAAATGATCTGCTGTTTAAAGAACACCGGCATGTCCCTGCGACAGATCAAGCAGTACATCCAGCTGTGCATGCAAGGCGACGCGACCCTGGAGGTGCGCCGGCAGATCCTGATGGAACACCGCCAGGGCGTGCTCGACCAGATCGACGAGCTGAACCGCAACCTGGAACGCATCGATTACAAGATCGAGCATTACAACACGACCTGCAGCCTGCATTTCGTCGCCGAGCCGGCCTGCCCGGCCGTCCAGTCTGCTTGAGGGCCGGGGACGCGCCCGGGGACAGGGGCTTTGACCCCCACCCCGAGCCCGGCTGTGTTTTCACAGTACCGAAATCCTCAGGCCGGGACAGACTCCTGGCCGTGCAAGATGCTTTCGACCTGCTGGAGGACGTCTGCAGAAAGCACGACCCCCGAGGCCTTGACGTTTTCCTCGACCTGCGCCGGGCGGCTGGCGCCGATCAAGGCGCTGGCCACGTTGGCCTGCCGCAGCACCCACGCCAGGGCAAACTGTGGCATGGGAATCCCCAGCCCAGCGGCAATCTGGTTGAGCTGAGCCACCTGGCCCAAGGTGGTGGCGTTCAAATACCCGCCGATAAAGTTATTGGCCTTGGGATCGGTCGCGCGGCTGCCGGCCGGGAGGGATTGGGGGTCTTTGTACTTACCGGTCAGTATACCCTGCGCCAGCGGTGAGAAGACCACCTGGGCGATGCCGTTGTGTTCGCACAAGGGGATGATCTCGCTTTCGATCTTACGGTCAAGCATGTTGTACAGCGGCTGGTTGACCACAATGCGATCCAACAGGTACCTGTCAGCCACGTGCAGCGCTTCCTGGATCTGGGCCGCCGTCCACTCGCTGACGCCGGCGTACAGCACTTTGCCCTGGCGGATCAGGTCGTCGATGACCCGCAGGGTCTCGTAAACCGGCGTTTCGGGGTCGTAGCGGTGGCAGTAATAGATATCCACGTAATCAACGCCCAGCCGTTTGAGGCTGGCGTGGGCCTGCTCGAAGACGTGCTTGCGCGACAGTCCCCGGTCGTTGACGCCCGAGCCCATGGGCCAGAACACTTTGGTCGCCAGCACGTAAGACTCGCGGGGATACTTGTGCAGCGCCTCGCCCACCACCCGCTCGGCCTGGCCGATGGCATACACATTGGCGGTGTCGAAGAAATTGATGCCCAACTCGTAGGCTTTGTCGATGGTGCGGATGGCGGTCTCTTTTTCGGTCGAATTGCCGTAGGTCAACCAGCTCCCCAGGCTGATCTCACTGACCTTCAAACCCGTCTTGCCCAATTTTCTGTATTGCATGACTCGCTACTCCTTACAGCTGTGTGGTCTTGATCCCAATCCCAAAAGTAACAACCGGCCTGGGGCGAGGGTGTGCCCTCGCTCTTTAAGCCGTTACCGGTTAAATTCTATACCTTCGAGTAGGCTTTAAGTCAATAACCCAATTGCTCCGCTTTAGGGACCCGGCTTTCTTAAAACTGGTTTTTCACCCCCCGGGCCCGCCCCAATCCTGGGACAGGGAGAAAAAAAACCAAAGAGACCGTCTTCAAGCAGGGCGTGGAGGCCGGGGATAGCCCGGTTGCGCCATCTCAGGATGGGCGATACAATGGGCCCTATACTTATACCAACCGGTTCCGTGGGGGAATGCGGAGGAAAGGCTGTCCTGCATGAACGTAGAATACCGCACGCTAGAGGGCGTGCCCAACGAACAGATCCACACCGCCTTTGAGCGTGCCTTTTCCGATTACCAGGTACCCCAGATCCTGCCGCTGTGGAAGTTCGAAGGCATGCTGCAGCGGCGCGGGTTCGTGCCCCAGGTATCCCTGGGCGCCTTCTACGAACAGAGCCTGGTGGGCTTTATCCTCAACGGCCTGCGCCCTTACCAGGGCATCCTGACCGCCTACGACGTGGGCACCGGTGTCGTCCCGCACATGCGCCAGCAGGGGATCAGCGGCGAGATGTTCCGGCGCGCCCTGGCGCTCCTCCAGGCACAGTCCGCCGGTCGCTATCTGCTGGAAGTGCTCACCCACAACGAAGCCGCCTTACGGCTGTACCGCAAACAGGGCTTCGAAACCTGCCGCGAGTTTTCTTGTTACCGCATCGCCCGGGAGGCCCTCGTTCAGGCGCCCGCCGCCGCCAACGCAGCGCGGTTGGCCGTAGAGGCCCTGCCCTGGAGCGATCAGGCTGCAGATTACACCGGCTGGTGGGAATATGCACCCTCCTGGCAAAACTCGCTCGATTCGGTCCGCGCGGCCGGCAAAGCGCTGACCTGCTTCCTGGCCGTGGCAGCCGGCCAGGCCCTGGGCTACGGCATCCTCGACCCGCGCAGCGGCGACGTG
>JAAZNB010000241.1 GCA_012798515.1 Chloroflexota bacterium | reverse complement strand
TGCGCCCGACCACCTTTTCTTCAGCAGGTCGGGCTTCCAAAGTGCCCCGTAGGGGTGCGCCCGACCGTCTTTTTTCAGCAGGTCGGGCTTCCAAAGTGCCCCGCAGGGGTACGCCCGACCGTTCATGGTCGATGCAGACACCTTCGCAGGCAGAAAGTCGCGCCGCAACCCTTTCCCCCAGCTTGCAAGGCGTCCATTCTTGCTTAAATCTTCCCCAGACCAAGCCTACTCCAACCACCGGCGGTATTTCGCAAACAGATCCAACACGAACGCCTCTCCTTCCGCATCTACCCAGGCCCGTAAATTGGAATACGGATACTCTTCCAACGGTTCGGCTACCAAACCGGCCCGCCAGGGATTGGCCAACGTGTAGGCAACCTTTTGCCAGAACATCTCCTCGTCAGGGATAATTTCATCCCAACAGCGGGGCTGCCAGATCCTCTCTTTCACCATCCCGCCGCCAGCACGGTTGATTTCGGTTGCGGTAAACGAATGGAAGGCATGTAAGATCTGGGAAAGCGTTTTCTCCGGCCCAGTTTCCAGGACCATATGGTAATGGTCGGGCATCACCACGTAAGCATGTACGTGAAAACGATAATATTCCTGATAATTTTGCAGTATCGTGATCAAGAGCCGGGCATGATCCGGGGTCGCGAACCATTTCCTGCGCTGGTAGGTTACACCAGTGAGGAAGTACAGCTGATTTCGAGCGTCGAGGCGCGTACGATAGGCCATGGGATGGAATCATTGTATCAGCAGGCAAATGTTCATACCAGCAGGCAAGGGTGTTTCTTTAAGGGGGATCTTATGAGGCACGGCATATCCCTTGCCAGAGGTGGGGAAAGGCACGGTGGCGACTTTCTGCCTGCCAGGGTATCTGCATCGACACTGAACGGTCGGGCGTGGAAGCCCGACCTGCTGAAAAAAAGGTATTTTCATCGAATGTGAACGGTCGGGCGCACCGTTGTAGGGGCAGGGTGCCATGTAAGACGAGGGGAAACGGTTGCGCGCGACTTTCTGCCTGCGATGGTGTCTGCATCGACACTGAACGGTCGGGCGTACCCCTGCGGGGCATAATAATGGAAGCCCGACCTGCTGAAAAAAGGTGTTTTCATCGAATGTGAACAGTCGGGCGTGCCCCTATCGGGGCACTTTACTCCTACGGGGCACTTTACCCTTGCGGGGCATAATAATGTAAGCCCGACCTGCGGGAAAAAATGACGGTCGGGCGCACCCCGGGCAGGGTGTAATGGACCCGCCCTGCCAATACAAGATCCCCCTGGGCCCGGGGCGCTTCGGCGATATAATAGCTGCATCCCAAAACCCCCTGGGGGGAGAGAAAGTTTTTCCGTGATGATAGGCGAACTCGCTGCATTTGGTACCGCTATCTGTTGGGCGTTCAGCTCCATCTTCTTCACCGTCGCCGGCCAACAGGTCGGTTCGATGATCGTCAACCGCATGCGCCTGCTGTTTGCCGTGCTGCTGCTCCTGCCGGCGCACTACCTGGTGCTGGGCACCTGGTTCCCCACCGGCGCCGGGCTGGACCGCTGGCTGTGGCTGGGCGCTTCCGGGCTGGTGGGCCTGGTGCTGGGCGACGCCTGCCTGCTGCAGGCCTACCTGTACATCGGCACGCGCCTGTCCATGCTGATCATGGCCGTCGTCCCGGTCATCAGCACCGTCCTGGCCTGGCTGTTCCTGGGGGAGAACCTCAGCCTGTACAAAGTCCTGGGGATCTGCATCGCCGTGGCCGGCATCTCCGTGGTCGTGCTGGAGCGGAACGCCGGCGCGGAAGCGCCGCTCGACCGGCGCAGCTTCGTCCTCGGCATCCTGTGCGCCCTGGGCGGCGCCCTGGGACAGGCCCTGGGGCTCATCCTGGCCAAGCGCGGCCTGGTAAACGGCTTTCCCGCCCTCTCGGGCGTGATGATGCGTATGCTGGTAGCCATGCTGTCCTTCTGGCTGCTGACCCTGCTGATGGGCCAGGCCCGCCCCACCCTGGCGCGCACCTTTCACAGCCCGCGGGCGCTGCGCTCGGTAGCCGCCGGCAGCTTCATCGGCCCCTTCCTCGGGGTGTGGCTGTCCCTGATCGCCGTGCAGGCCTCCCTGGTCGGCGTGGCCTCCACCCTCATGGCGCTCACTCCTATCCTGCTGCTGCCCGTGGCACACTGGGCTTTCCAGGAGAAGGTCAGTCTGCGGGCCGTCAGCGGCACCTTCGTCTCCATGGCCGGCATCGCCCTGATCTTCATGCTCCCCTGAGCGGCCCCTTCCCCACTGCGCGCGGGGAAATCCCTCCGGCGCCGACCGGGGAGACTCCCGATTGTATCCCGCTGCCCCACCGGTATA
>JAAZNB010000022.1 GCA_012798515.1 Chloroflexota bacterium | reverse complement strand
TCCAGGTGCTTGAGGATCTTCTGCATGATGTCGTCGGGATCCTGGTTGGGCACCAGGCGGCAGTCGAACTTGATGCGCACCCGGTAAGGCACGATGGTCTTGGTGCCTTCGCCCATGTAGCCGCCGTATACCCCCGGGATGTTCATGGTGGGAGAGTACAGGAATTGTTTGAGCAGCTCTTCGCCGTGTTGGCCGCCGTAGAACTGGTTGACGTCCAGGGCCTTCTTGAACATGTCCTCGTCGAAGGTTTTCACCAGGCGGCTGATCAGCTGGCTGTCGGTCTCGCTGATGGGCGCCACGTCGTCGTAAAAGCCTTCCACCAGGACCTTGCCCTCCGGCGTGCGCATGGTGTTCAGCGCCCAGGCCAGGCGCCAGATGGGGTTTTCCACCCAGGCGCCGTTCATGGAGTGGATGTCGGTGCTGCGCGGGCCGCCCCAATCGCCGCCCTTGACTTCCAGCTCGAAATACACCATGCCCTTGTTGCCCAGCAGCACCTTGGGCTTGAAATGCTCGTCCTCGCGGGTGCCGGGCAGGAAGACGCCGTCCGCCACGGACAGTTCCTCGGCGTATTCGTTGACGAAACGTTTCAGGTTGACGCTGCCGGCTTCCTCTTCGCCCTCGATGACGAAGATGAAGTTGAGCGGCACGTCCCCCAGCACGTTCTGCATCGACTCGATGGCCTTGAAGCAGGCCACCAGCGGGCCCTTGGAATTGGTGATACCGCGCCCCACGATAGAGGGGCCAAACTCGGGCAGGTCGACGATGTCGGCCGCAAAGGGGTCCACCTTCCACTCTTCGAGCGGCTCAGGGGGCTGGACGTCGTACAGGCAGTAGATGATCAACGTCTTGGCGGCCGGGTTCTTGCTCTTCACCGAGCCATACACCACCGGGCTGCCTTCGGGATACTGCACCAGGCGTACGTCGGTGGATCCCAGTCGGCGGATGTGTTCCTGTACCATGGTGGCGCATTCCTGGATACCGATCTTTTGCGAGGCGATGCTGGGCTGGCGTACCAGCTGGCGAGCCTCTTCCATATATTGGGGGAAGTGGGTGGCGATGTCTTGGTAAACCCGCTCCTTGATCTCAGTGTTGTACATGCGGACTCCTGTAGGAAAGTTGATGGTGAAATGCCGGCCCTGTGACCCGTGGCCCCAGGGCACTCCAGGGCGTCTTGGGGGCACGACGTCCGGCTACAAATCGTAGGAGCTTTTCGGGTCGAGGATATCTCGCAGCCAGTCGCCGACGAAATTAAAGGCCAGCACGGTGACCACAATGGCCAGCCCGGGGAAGGTGGCCAGCCACCAGGCGTTGGAGAGGTAGTCCCGCCCGGTGGCCAGCATGTTGCCCCAGGTGGGAATAGACGGGGGGATGCCCATTCCCAGGAAAGTCAGCGAGGCCTCGACGATGATGTAGATGCCCACCTCCATGCTGGAGTAGATGATCACCGGGGCGATCAGGTTGGGCAGGATGTGGCGAAAGATGATGCGGAAGTCGCTGGCGCCCAGCAGGCGCGCCGCCTGCACGTATTCCAGCTCGCGCAGCGAGAGCGTCTGGCCGCGCACCAGGCGGGCATAGGACACCCAGCCGGTAATCCCCAGCACGATGATGATGTTGTGCAGGCTGGGCCCCAGGGTGACCACGAAGGTGATGGCCAGCAGCAGGAAGGGAAAGGCCAGGAAGACGTCCACGAAACGCATGATGATCGTGTCGGTCACCCCGCCGAAATAACCCGAGGCCAGGCCCAGCACGCAGCCGATGGCGCCGCTGATCAGCACCCCGGTGAAGCCCACGAACAGGGAGATGCGCACCCCGTAGACCATGCGGCTGAAGATGTCTCGCCCCAGCTGGTCGGTGCCCAGCAGGTGTTCCGGGTCGCCCCCTTCGGACCAGGCGGGCGGCGTGAGCCGGGCACGGATGTTCTGCGAGGCGGGGTTGTGGGTGGCGATTTGCTGCTGGAAGATGGCCGTCAGGACCAGGGCCAGGAGGATCAGGGCGCCGGCCGTGGCCGTGCGGCTGCGCCACAGCAGAATGAGGTATTTCCGCAGCGGCGACGTCCTCCGGGCGGCATAGGGCGGGTTGTGGGTGAGTTGTGCAGTGGTTTCCATGCGATTCCGGCCTAACTTAAACGAATGCGGGGGTCGATGACGACGTAGATGAAATCGGTGACCAGGTTGATCACCACAAAGAAGACGGCGATGACGAACACCGTGGCCTGGATGACCGGGAAGTCGAACTCGTTGATCGATTCGATCAGCAGGTTGCCGATGCCCGGCCAGGCGAAGACCGTCTCGATGATGATCGACCCGCCCAGCAGGTTGCCCATCTGCAGGCCGATGATGGTGACCACCGGCAGCAAGGCGTTCCGCAGGGCGTGGCGGGTGATCACCAGGCTCTCTTTGGCGCCCTTGCCGCGCGCCGTGCGGACGTAATCCGAGCTGAGCACCTCCAGCATGTTGGAGCGCGTCAGGCGGGCGATGATGGCCGCCATGCTGGTGCCCAGGGCCACGGCCGGCATGATGATCTGCCTGGGGCTGCCAAAGCCCGATGGCGGCAGCAGCTTGAATTGGATGCTGAAGACCAGGATCATCATGATCCCCAGCCAGAAACTGGGGATGGCGCGGGAAAACACCGCCAGGAAGGTGGCCAGATTATCGAACAGTGAATTGCGCTTGATGGCCGAGACGCAGCCCAGGAAGATGCCCAGCGGGACGGAGATCAACAGCGCCGCGCCGGCCAGTTGTATGGTCGCACCGATGTGCATGGCGATCAGCTCGCTGGCCGGGCGGTCGTAGGTGAACGAATTCCCAAAGTCGAAGCGCAGCAGGTGGACCATGTAGTCCAGGTATTGTTCCAGCAAGGGGCGGTCCAGGCCCAGGGCGTGGCGGATCTCTTCGATGTTCTGGGTCGAGCTCTCGGGGCTGACCAGCAAGCGGGCCGGGTCGCCGATGGCGCGCAGCAGGACGAAGACGAAGGTGCTGACGACGAAAAGGACGAACAAGGTCTGGATCAACCGTCTGGTAATGTATCTGCCCATGGTACTCCGATCGTGACGTTCATTTTTTCACGGCGGCTCCCGGGCCTGGCCCGGGCTGCGCCGCTTTGCTGCCCCTGGTACTGTGTCAAATAAGGAGGATGGGGGCGATAAAGAATACGATTAATGAGGCGGTGAGATTTGACACAGTACCAGGCCAGCAAAAGGAGGGGAGAAGGATTGGGGGCGAATTTCGCGCCCCCAATCCATTGTACTGAGTTAGGGGTGGCTCAGTACTCGCTATTGCTTCGGGTACAGGGCTTAAGGATTGACCTGCATATCCACACCCAGCACGTATTGGTCACGGCGTGGCGTCCAATCCACACGGTTGTTGACGCCGTAGATGTCGTTGGCGACGTACAGGAAGATCGCGGGCGCCTGGTCGTAGATGTACTGCTGGATGGCCTTGTGCTTCTCGATGCGCTCGTCCTGGTCGATGGTGCTGCGGGCGTCCTCGATCATCTCGTCCAACACCGGGTCGCGGTAGTACGAGGTGATCCCGGTGGAGTGCAGCGTGCCGCTCAACGGAGAGTCGGCGTCTGGTTCGCGCGAGCCCCAGTTCCACATCCACATGGCATCCACCTTGTGGGCTTCCTGCCCGCCGATATACATATCGCGGATGCCCTGGTAAGACTGGGCGTTGACCTCGGCGTTGATGCCCACTTCTTGCAGCATGGCGGCCACGGCTTCGGCCACTTCCACGCCCTTGGCGATCACTTCGCTGTTGGCGGTGATCTTCAGGCTGATGTCGCCCTCGGCGTACCCGGCCTCGGCCAGCAGTTCCTTGGCCTTGTCAGGATCGTAGGGGTAAGGTTGCAGGTCGGGGTCGTAGCCCATGAAGTCGGGGCGGTAGATGGTGGCGATGCGCTCGGCGTAGCCGGAGAGCAGTGCATCGATGATGCCCTGCACGTCCACAGCGTAGTTCATCGCCTGGCGGACGCGCACGTCCTTGAGGTAATCCGGGCCCTCGGGCAGCAGGTCCATGCCGATGTAGGGCACGCGCTTGCTGGAGACGGCTTCGATACGCAGGTCGGTGTTAGATTCCACCGTGGGGATGTCCTCGGGGGACACATCCAGGATGATGTCGGCGCTGCCGGACATCAGCTCGGCCAGGCGGGTAGAGGCCTCGGCGACCGGTTTGAACACCAGGCGGTCCACGGCGGGCTTGCCGGCCCAGTAATCTGGGTTGGCTTCCAGGATGATGTGCTGGTTGGGCACGAACTCGACCAGCTTATAGGCGCCGGTGCCGATGGGGTGTTTCCCGAACTCTTCCTCGCCCACTTCTTCGGCGTACTTGGGCGGCAGGATGTGCAGGCCGAAGACCTTGGCCGGCAGCAGTGGATCGGGCTGCTGGCTGACCAGCTGGACGGTGTAATCGTCGACGATCTTGACCTCGGTGAGGTTCTTGAAGGACGACGTATCCCGCACCGTATCGGGCATCAGCAGGCGTTCCACGGTGTATTTGACCGCCTCAGCGTTGAAATCTTCACCATTGTGGAATTTAACCCCCTCACGCAGCTTGAATTCCCAGGTCAGGTCGTCCACGGCGTGCCACTCGGTGGCCAGGGAAGGCAGGACCTCTTTCATGTCCGGCGATTGCATGGTCAGGCCGTTGAACAGGTTGAAGGCGATGTTGCCGCCCGTCGAACCGCCCGGTTTCTGCGGGTCCATGGTCTGCGGGTCGGAGTTCTGGATGACGATCACTTCCGTCGGGCCGGCGGGCTCGGCGGCGGGCGGAGACGTTTCTTCGCTGGCAGGGCTGGCCTCGGGAGCGGCGGCTTCGGTGGTATCCGCAGCCGGGGCTTCAGAGGGAGCCGCGGTCGGCTGGGCCGGGGCGCAGGCGCTCAACAAGATTGCGACGGCGATCAGCAGGTTGGCTAGAATTGCGAACTTCTTTTTCATTACTTCCTCCAATTTGGCGATCAAAGGGCGGGCAATGATGCTCCCAAACGTCCTTCACCGGCCCGATAAGCCTGGCCCACGTACAGATATGTGCAGAGAAAAGCGTTCCCGGACGACGCTGTACATAATGGGTAGGATGTTAACTTTGGAGTGGCAGGCTTCAGGTGAGTGCAGTGAAGGAACAGGTCAAAAGGATCGTGGCACAATCAATTCATTAATCTCAGCGCAGTCTTCCCTTCTCCTACGATGTAGGTGTAATCACCTGGATAGACAACGCTGGGGAGCGATTTCAACATGAGCGGGATGGTCTCCTCACACGGCGCCAGCAGCGTTTCTACCTCTTGGAAATTGTAGGGGTTGATGACCTTCCCCAGCACTTCGCCCTTGGCGATCGGTTGGTTGAGTTTGTCGATGCCGGCCACGGGTACGAACCAGCCGCCGTTGCGGGCGCGCAGCAGCGGGCGCTGCCGGTCACGGATGACGATCTGTTCGGCAGGGATCTCGGGTTTACCGGCCAGCATGCCTTTGTATTT
>JAAZNB010000240.1 GCA_012798515.1 Chloroflexota bacterium | reverse complement strand
ATCGAATTTCTGATCCGCGAACAAATGCGGTCGATGAACGCCATGGGGGTTACTGCGGCTACCCAGTATTTCAAAAACCAATTGATGGATGGGGAGAAGTACATCGTCGACAAGGAACGGTTTTTCTACCGTACCATCCTGGAGAATGTGCAGCAGGCCATCGGTCACGGCGCACTGCGTGGGGAGGCCGGCGCCATTACCGACGACGTCCTCAGCCTGACCCGCGGCCGGATCTACGATTGGTGCCTGCACGATGGGAACTACGATCTGGTGGCGTCGGGGTTGAGAACCCTGGAAATGGCATTGCAGTACTATGCTGTGGCTGCGCCGTAAAAGGCATACGCCCGGCGGTGGGCCCTGGGCCGGTGGGGTGGCGGCCGGGGGCAGCCTGTGGAGCGGTGCGTTCGGCGCCGTCTCTTTTCCCTCGATTCGGAATAGATAAATGGCTAGCGTTTTTTCAAGGTGGGCGGCTTGCGCAGGCCGTCCAGCAGGTGCTGCCAGGCCAGCCCGGGGTGGCGGTAGAGCATGCGCGGCCCGGCGTAGCGCATCACCTGGCGCACTGCGGCGCGCGGGTCTTTGCGGTAGCAATGCACCGTGCAGCGAGCGCAGGCCGGCTTGCCGGCCTGGAACGGACAGCGTTCCAGGCGCTGCATGGCGTAGTCCAGCAGGCTGGCGCAGTCCGGGCACAGCTCACCCGGGACGGGGGCGTGGTGGCCCTGGCAGTAGATCTCGAGCATGGCCTGCAGGGTGGCCGCCTCACGGCGCAGTCGGGGGTGTGTAAAATCGGGCATGATCAGCGGGACGGCTTACAGATGCAGCCAGGTGAGCAAATTGGGTTGAGCCTGGAAGGTGTCGTAACACAGCTTGACGATCATGGCGCTGACCACCACCAGGAACAGTGTGCGCAGCAGGCGATTGCCCCGGTCGATGGCCAGGCGCGAGCCGGTCACGGCGCCCAGGATGTTGCAGGCTGCCATAGGCAGCGCCAGTGAGAAGAGGATGTGCCCGGTGGCGGCAAAGTATATCAGTGCGGCGGCGTTGGTGGCCACGTTGACCACTTTGGCCGAACCGGAAGCGCTGATGAAATTCATGCCGAACAGCGAGACGAGGATGAAGATGAGGAAACTGCCCGTGCCGGGGCCAAAGAAGCCGTCGTAAAAGCCGATGGCTGCGCCGGCGGCCAACCCGGCCCAGCGCTGCCAGGGGGGCGTGGCTTTGGCGGCGGTGTCCGCCCCAAACTGCTTGTTGGCGAAGATGTAAATGGCGATGGCGGTCAACAAAACGATAATCGCCGGGCGCAACTGCTCGGGCTGCATGCCGGTGACCACGCGGGCCCCGATCATAGAGAAGACGAAGGCCGCAGCCGCCATGGGCAGCACCGTGCGCCAGCGGATCTGGATACGCCGGGCGTACTGGAAAGCAGCCATGCTGGTACCGGTGATGGCCACAAATTTGTTGGTGCCCAACAGGGTGGCAATCGGCGTGCTGGGCAGCAGGATGAGCATGACCGGCAGCTGAATCAGCCCGCCGCCGCCGACCATGGAATCGACCAGCCCGGCCAGGAAAGCGGCGACACACAATGTAAGGATCAGGAGCATCCCGCAATTCTACTACAACCTACACCGGCTGTATGGCTTTTTGTGGGCAAGGGGGACCAGATCATTTTTCAGGAGAACTGTTCGTCGAACAGATAGCTTTTTTTCAACTGGATCTCGATCTCGCGGGCCGGACGGGGCGGGCTGAACAGGTAGCCCTGTACTTCGTCACAACCCTGGTAGTGCAGGAAACGCAGCTGCGCTTCGTTTTCGATGCCCTCGGCGATCACTTTGAGCCCGAGGATGTGGCCCATAGAGAGGATGGCCGAGGCCAGAATGGCGTCTTCGTCGCGGTTGGGGACGTCTTTGATGAAGATGCGGTCGACTTTGATGGTCTGGATGGGGAAGCGTTTCAGATAAGCCAGGGAAGAATAGCTGGTGCCGAAGTCATCGATGGAAATGGAAATGCCCATGCTGTGCAGCTTGTTGAAGATCTGGATGGTGTGGTCGATGTTCTTCATCGAGGCGCTCTCGGTCACTTCGATTTGCAGCCCCTCCGCCGGCAGGCCGGTTTCGTCCAGGACCTTTTCGAGGAAGGCGGGCAAGCGGTCGTCGGATAGTTCGCTGGCGGAAACGTTGACCGCCACGCTCAGGTCGGGGTTGCCCTGGGATCGCCAGGTTTGCATCTGTTCGCAGGCCGTGCGCAGCACCCATTCGTCGATCTGGGAGATCAGGCCGGTCTCTTCGGCCAGGGGGATGAACTGGTCGGGCGGGATCAGGCCCAGCCGGGGGTGTGGCCAGCGCACCAATGCTTCGACGGCGGTGATAGAGCCCGAAGCCAGCGAGATGACCGGCTGGTAATAGACCTCGAATTCGTGATGTTCCACGGCGCGGCGCAACTCGGCTTCCATCTGAAGCTGTTCCAGGCTGTGGGCGTGCATCTCCCCATCGAAGATCTGGTAACAGGCGCGCCCGTTGGCTTTAGCCTGGTGCATGGCCGTGGCGGCGTCGCGCAGGATGTCTTCGGCGCGGGCCAGGCCATCGCTGACCAGGGTGATGCCAATACTGGCGGTGAGGGTCACCTCATGTTGGTCCAGGTAGAAAGGCTGTAGTAATTTTTGCTGGATACGCTCGACCACACGCAGGGTATCCTGGACGTTATGGATGTCATCCAGCAAGATGATAAATTCGTCGCCGCCGAAGCGGGCTACCGAATCGCCAAAGCGCACGCACTCCAGCAGGCGTTGGCCGAAGGCCATCAACAGCCTGTCGCCGGCGGAATGCCCCAGCCCGTCGTTGACCATTTTGAACCGGTCGAGGTCCATGAACAGCACTGCCGAGAGGTAATCTTCCCGCCGGTTGCCGTGCTCGCTGGCGCGTTTGAGCTGCTCGACGAAGAAGATGCGATTGTTGAGCCCGGTGACCGGGTCGTGCATGGCATCGTGGCGCAGGCGTTCTTCGACGACCTTGCGCTCGGTGATGTCCGTCAGTGAACCGGCGATGCGCGTCGGGGTGGAACAGGGCTGGCATTCGGTGATGCCCCGCGCCAGGAACCAGCGCATATCACCGCTTTTGGTGAGCCCACGGAACTCACAATGGAAATGATCGACTTGACCTTCCATGTGCTGGCTGAAATTGTGTTTGAGGAGCACCAGGTCGTTGGGGTGCACCCGATCGAACCATTCGGAAGGCGAATCGCCGATCTCGGTGTCCTCGTAACCGAAGATGGATTTCCAGCGCGGTGAATAATAGATCTGGTT
>JAAZNB010000239.1 GCA_012798515.1 Chloroflexota bacterium | reverse complement strand
TCGCTCAACCCCGTCTTCAGCGTGGGCAACCAGATCACTCGCATCATCCGCCAGCACACCGGGGCCAATGCCCGGGAAGCGCGTGCGCGCGCCCTGGCCATGTTCGAATCCGTGGCCCTGCCCGACCCGGAGCGCATTTTCCGCATCTATCCCCACGAATTGAGCGGCGGTATGCAGCAGCGCGTCATGATCGCCATGGCCCTGGCCTCCGGGGCCGAGCTGCTCATCGCCGACGAGCCCACCACGGCCCTGGACGTGACCATCCAGGCGCAGATCCTGCGCCTGCTAGTCGATCTGCGCGACCGGGAGGGCATTTCGATCCTGCTCATCACCCACAACCTGGGCGTCGTCTCCGAGACCTGCAACCGGGTGGCCGTGGCCTACGCCGGAAAGATCGTCGAAAGCGGCCTTACCGACGACGTGTTACAGAACATGAAACACCCTTACACCCAGGGCCTGTTGGCTGCCCTGCCCTCCTCGAACCAGCGCGGGCAAGACCTGGTCGCCATCCCGGGCAACGTTCCCAACGGCCTGGCGACCATTGCCGGCTGTCCCTTCCACCCCCGCTGCGGGGCGCGCCTGCCGGTTTGCAGCCAGGTCGCACCAGCTTTCATCCCGATTGGCGCCGGCGCTCACCAGGCCGCCTGCCATCTGTACACCCCCGGGGAGCAATCCGCATGAACCAGCCCATCTTGATCGAAACACAGCACCTGAGCAAGCACTACCAGACCGGGGGCGGGTTCCTGCAGCGCAGCAAGACCTACGTGCGCGCCCTGGAAGACGTCAATCTGCAAATTCACCAGCAAGAAACGTTGGGCATCGTTGGCGAGTCCGGGTGCGGCAAAACCACCCTGGGACGGGTCCTGCTGCGCCTGATCCCGGCCAGCCAGGGCTCGATCCTGTTCGAAGGCCGTGACCTGCTGTCGATGGACCGTACCGAGCTGCAAAAGACCCGCCGCAACTTGCAGATGGTCTTCCAAAACCCGTATTCTTCATTCGACCCGCGCCATTCTATCCTGATGGCCCTGGCTGAGCCGCTAAAGACCCACACCGAGCTGCGTGGCGCAGCCCTGGAACAGCAGGCGCGCCGGTTGTTAGAGCAGGTTGGCATGCCAGCCGACGCCCTGTCGCGCTACCCGCACGAGTTCAGCGGCGGGCAGCTGCAGCGCATCGCCGCTGCGCGCGCCCTGGCGCTCAACCCGCGCTTCATCGTCCTCGATGAGCCCACCTCGGCCCTGGACGTCTCGGTCCAGGCTCAGATCCTCAATCTCCTCCGCGGGTTACAGCAGCAGTTCCAGCTGACCTACCTGTTCATCTCCCATGACCTGGGCGTGGTGCAGTACATCAGTGACCGCATCGCCGTCATGTACCTGGGCAAGGTGGTCGAACTGGCCCCCACCAGCACCTTCACCCGGGAAGAGATCCAGCATCCCTACACCCAGCTCCTGCTCAGCGCCATCCCCAAGGTAAGCCGGCAGAAGAACACTTCCCGCCCGGTAGGGCCGGCCAACGTATCCGACGCCCTGCGCCCCCCCTCGGGGTGCAGTTTCCACCCGCGCTGCCCATTTGCCATGCCCCATTGCAAACAGATCGAGCCGCAGCTGGTCGAGATCCAGCCCGGCCACTGGACGGCCTGCCACCTGGCTACCCCACCGGCAGGCGCGAGTACACAAGCATGATCTAGCCGCAAGCATTTCTCACTACCACAAACCAAGGAGAGATTAAATTCTATGCCATCCGGAAAAATTTCGAACATGCAAGATGCCGAAGACCTGGTCATGGGCTGCCTTTTCCTGGGCACCGGCGGCGGCGGAAGCGCTGACAAAGGGATGCTCCTGCTCAAACAGGCCCTGGAGATGGGCCTGGACCTGTCCTGGGTGGATCCTGAGGACGTTCCCGACGACGCCCTGACCGTGACCCCCTACGGAATGGGCTCGGTCGCCCCCATGACCGAACAGACCAAAAATGAAATCCAGCGCGCTGACTTACAAAACGTCCACGGTGAATGGAGCATGGTAGAAGCCGTCAAAGAGCTGGGAGACTACCTGGGTAAGCCCATCGGCTGCCTGGTACCATCGGAACCCGGGGCGGCCAACCTGCCCGCGCCCCTGGTGACCGGCGCCCGCCTGGGCATCCCGGTGGTGGACGGAGATTACGCCGGGCGCTGCATCCCGGACGAAATGCAAAGCACGCCTTACCTGAACGGCAAGACCAGCTGGCCTTTCTCCAGCGTGGATAACTGGGGCAACGTGTTGATCTGCAAACGCACCCAGAACCCTTACATGCTCGAACGCATCGGGAAGATGCTGGCCGTGGCCGCCTTTGGCGGTACCTCCATGGCCGCTACCCCTTTGAGCGGTAAAGAAATGAAAGCCCTGGTGGTACCGCACACCATCAGCAAATGCCTCAAGATCGGCCAGGCCATCCGCGCGGCCCGCCAGCAAGGCGCCGACCCGGTAGAGGCTGCCACCCAGGCAGCCGGCGGCTGGCGCGTCTTCGAGGGCGTGGTACGCAGCAAAGATTGGGAGGATCGCGACGGGTACATGTTCGGCACCACCACCATCGACGGCACCGGCCCATGGCAGGGTCACACCCTGAAATGCTGGTTCAAAAACGAGAACCACATTTCCTGGCTGGACGACAAACCCTGGATTTGCAGCCCCGACCTGCTGACGCTGGCCTATGCCGACACGGGCGCCGGCACCAGCAACACCACTCTCGACAGGGGCGATAAGGTCGTGGCCGTAGCCATGAAAGGCTTAGAATCCTTCCGCACCGAGTTCGGCCTCAACCAGGCCTCCGGCCCGCGCTACTTTGGCTTCGACATCGATTACGTGCCGGTAGAAGAGCTGGTCTAAAAGCAGGCCCATGATGTCAGCTGCTCTTGGCACCGAACCCTTACCCACCTACTACCACATCGAGCTGGCGCACGCCGCGCACAAGTTGGTCAGTGAGGTGCGTCCCATCCAAGCCGGCCAGCAGGTGGTCATCACCGGCGACACGGCCAGCGACGAGCGTGTGCTCAACGCCGTGGCCGGAGCGGTCTACACGGCCGGCGGGCTGCCCACCATCCTGCGCTACATCACCCTGCCCTCCCCCATGCTGCCGCCCCCGCTGCCGGTCAGCCAGGCGGTGGCCAGCGCAGACGTGTGGTTCGATTTCAGCGTGGCCTACCAGCTCTACAGCCCGGCCTACCAGGCTGCCATCGACCACGGCTGTATCTACGTGTGCCTGACCGGCATGGACGTCGATATGCTGGTGCGCACGGTGGGGCGCGTTGCCTACCCGCCCATGCAGGCCATGGCCCAGCGCGTCTACCAGATGTCCCAGGCCGCCGAAAGCGTGCACGTGACCAGTCCGGCGGGCACCGACCTGTGGATGAAGGTCGATAAGGCCGGCGATTCCTTCTGGGAACCGGCGCCGGCCACCGGGGGCTTCCCCCAGATGCTGGGCGGCCAGTCCGGGTTCATGGCTTACCGGGAGAATTACGAAGGCAGGCTGGTGTTCGACGGCGCCCTGTGGCCGCCGGCCGAGTTAGGCCTCCTCCACCAACCGGTGCAGCTCAGCCTGCGCAACGGCCTGATCCAGGACATTCGCGGCGGCGGGGAAGCGCTCATTTTTCAACGCTGGTTGGACAGCTTCCACCACCCGCAGGCCTACCTCATGGATCACGCCTGTTACGGGTTCAACCCGGGCGTCACCCGCCCCAGCGGGCGTATCCTGGAGGACGAGCGCGTATTCGGCTGTATGCAGTTCGGCATTGGCGCCACAGCCTACGGCTCACCGGCCCACACCGACGGCGTCGTACTGAACCCCTCGGTATGGCTGGACGGCGTACAGATCGAAGACAACGGTAAATACATCCACCCCGAGCTGGTCCAGTTCTGCCACCAGATGGGCGCCCCCGGGTATTGACCTGGGGACGGAAGGCTCTGCGCCTCCATCCCCACTTACCAGCCAACACAAACTGCCTCGTCGCCAGCGACGAGGCAGTTTGATTTTCACCAGGGATTCATAGATAGCGGGCGTTGAGCCGGCGCCCGGCCGGGACTCACCCCAGGCCGCCCTTCTGCCGTTCCCGGCGGCCGAATTGGAGCACACAGCCCAGCCCGAGGGCCACCCAGGCCAGGCGCTGCCACAAGACGTCCGACAGGCTGGCCATGCCCAGGCAAAACAAGATTCCACCGGCCATCAGCATCCCACGGTACACGGCATGGTTCACAGGCGTGCCCGGCTGCGCGGGCTGCTCGTCTGGCCCGGGGCTATGCCGGTCATACACGGCATAACTACCGGCGGCCAGCAACAAAGCCAGGCCCACGATCCACAGGGCATTGAAGAACAAACTCAACCAATCGATCATGCGCGCCCTCCGCGCCATCCCGGTAATTCCATCCACCGCCCGGATTCCACGCGCTGGGCCAGGCCGGCAGCCAACCCCAGCAGCATGAAGAAAGGCTCCTTATAACCCAGGGGAATCACATCCAGGCAACTGTATAACAGGTCGGCCAACAAGGCGCCGCCCACTCCCAGGATGAGCGCCCGCGCCAGGTCGGCGTGCAGCCCTGTCTCGCCCGGGCGCGTTGGGGGGCGCCGATCTGCAACTGCCAGCCAGGCGCGCGCCAGCATCCAG
>JAAZNB010000238.1 GCA_012798515.1 Chloroflexota bacterium | reverse complement strand
AATGCCCCTGGTGGTGTTTGTGTTGGCAAAATTCAAATTGGTCACAGCCAAAGCACTGGCCAGCCAGTGGAGAATTGCCATCGTAGTCATCTCTATCGTCGCCGCGGTGGTGAGCCCGACGGTTGACCCGATCAATATGGGATTGTTGATGCTCCCGCTGTGTATCCTGTATGCCTTGAGCATCCTCCTGGCCGCATTGGCCCGATAGAAACCTTCGCCCCCTGGCCGAAGGACGGCGGCGAAGCCGTGGGGGAAGACAGGGCCGTTCGCCGGTTTTACAAACCGCCTTGCTACCGCTTGTGTCCATCGAGGTGGCATAATCCTTTGTGATATAATGAGTCAAGAACGGAATTAAGGAGTGTGGTCTATGTTCCCACGAATTGGCCTTCCAGAAATTGCGATCGTTTTCTTGATCATCATCTTGCTGTTCGGGGTGGGCCGGATCAGTAAGATTGGCAGTGAGCTGGGCAGTGGCATCCGTGCATTCCGAGATAGTCTGCGGGGAGACGATGATCTCGATCAGAATGATGATAACAAACCAACTCAATAATTTAAGTTATTAAGACGAGTTGGAAGTATTCCAACCTGGTAGATCTACCAGGTTTGTAATGGTTTATTTGGGTCGATAAGCAATGAATATCTTAAATGTCGGTCCCCTGGAATTGTTATTCATACTGATCATTGCCATCGTCGTATTAGGTCCAGAGGATGCAATAAAAACAACCCGGAAAGCTGCCACGTGGATTCGAAAAGCCGTCCAATCCCCGGCCTGGAAATCGTTTATGAATTATTCCAACGAAATCCGGCAGCTCCCAACCCAGATAGTGCGCGATGCGGGGTTAGAGGATTTACAGCGAGAGCTCCAGCAGCCAACCCGGGTATACCATCCATCAGTTCATACCAATGGGACGAAACCTGCCGGCCAGGAAATGCCGGAAAATAAAATCCTCCCCGAAAATGGTCAGAAGGGAGCCCAGATCCAGGATCAGCCGGAGCAAGAAGACAAACCACAAGATTAATCAGGGGGCAACTTCGCAGTGGGGGGAATTGTTGGCCGAGATCAGCCGGTCCCAGTTGAATACCAGATCTTCAAACGAATATTGGGTGCGGAAGTGGCGGGGGATGAACTCTGACCAGTGAAAGACGCGGTTGTTATTGGCGATGGTGGGAATGGAATTACACGCAGCCTGTAACAGCCCGGTCTCCTTCGAAATGACGATCTGGATCTGGTCCGGCGTGGTGGCCGGTTCGTTGAACAGATCGATTGAGCTTCCCAGAGCGTAGGCATACATGCTGGAGATGGCATACTGATCGATCAGGAAATATCCATTCCAATGGATGTTGTAGGCCTGGGCATTGCTGACAAAGTTGGCGGAGAGATGCCGTCCGCCATCCAGGCTGAAGAATTGATCGAAGGGGATGACGCCCTGGTCTCCAACCGGACGAGGATAGAGCGACTTAAAAAAAATAACGGATGGGTCGGAATAACTCACCACAGCCATCCACACCGAAACGAGCCGGGGCGTTTGCGAGGTCAGGTCGTCGACGTGGAGGATTAGAATATTTTCTTGATTTTGTGGCGTTGCCGGATTGGCCGGGGAAGCATTGGAAACCGATGTGGGGGGTAAAGGGTTTTGGCCGACTTCGTTTGCAATCATATAACCGATAGCTGCGCATAGGCAGAAGGTAATGAGCAGTAAAAGAAGCCTGGCTTTGTTCATATATGCTATGTCGGTTTCTG
This sequence comes from Chloroflexota bacterium, assembly GCA_012798515.1. GTDB lineage: Bacteria > Chloroflexota > Anaerolineae > Anaerolineales > Anaerolineaceae > JAAZNB01. Next base: position 7,111 of record JAAZNB010000238.1, on the reverse strand, counting down.
GAAAACGATACTATCCTTTGGTCTTCCTTGTCTGGTTAAAAACCCCTGGGGCGCGTTTTGAGCGATCAGATCGCGCAATGTGTTGTAGAAGGGGTGATAGTTCAACCCTTCCTGAACGAGTGATTCTCTGGGCGCAATTGAATCTTGTAACTGGCCGGGATTGAGGCTGACGAAGAATGCGGCACCGATATATAGTTGTGCGCGAATCTGTGTGTAAGCCTGGCTCAACCAGTTTACTTTGGCGTTGTTCTCCTGGTACTGAAAATCATTACTGGATATTGTACCAGATGGTGGACAGAGTTGGGTAATCCAAATCAAACCACTTTCGTGCTGGTTGGCCAGCATAACCTGGCGAACCTGCTCGTAATGGCGCAGCACCCGGGGCTCACTGCTATCGGGTGCCCGCAGCGGTTCTCCGGTAAGGTCGGCCATCTGTACGCTGATGACCGGCATAGTGGATTGCAGCCCGGCGTTATACAGACCCTGCAAGAAGTCCAAGTCATTGATCGTGCTTGAGTCCGGGCTGGAAAGGCCGGGTTTCAACCCTGCGGCCACCAAGAAGACCGGACTCCCGGACTGGGCGATGCCATTTTGGACGGTGAGGAACACATTGGCATAAGCTGCCGGGTCAGGGGTACTGCCCCAGCCCTGGCTGGTGTTGGCCCCGGGGAACAACTCGATCGCCTGGAGCGCGCCCGGGTAGCGTTGGACGAAGGACAGGATGAACTGTAGAGATTGATTGGCATCGGGGCCTTGCGGGGTGAGTGCCCAGGATGGGGGGGCGGATACGCTGGCCAGCACGGCGATCTGGCGCTCGGCAGCATAGGCCATGAAGGCGTCGTAGCGGGACCAATCCGGGCTGGCGCCTGGATCGGGGTAAAGAGATGACCAGGGTACGTTGATGGCGATCCAATCGAATCCCAGGTTAGAGGCTGTATCGAGAGATTCGTTGAACAGGTTGCCCTGCAGGTCGAAGTACACGCCGTAACCGAATTCTGGCGAACCCGGTGCGCCACGTGCGGCCTGTCCTACCAGGGTTGGCACCCAGGTGAGGATGAGGGCGATGATGAATGAGCGAAGAAACCAGTGACGAGGGATCATGAGCGAGCCGGTTTACAGGTATATGCTGATGAAGTACCCCAGGATGCCGCATACCAGGCCGCTTAGACCGGCGATACTGAGGACTTTCCAATCATTGATCACGTGGAATCGATTTGTCCATTGATAGAAAGTGCGCGTGGCCTGGCGGAGAAAGGTGTGCTCTTTCAACGCGCGGACGACAAAATCCCAAAATGCAACTTCGATATAGTTACGGATTTGCGTGGTCATCATGTACCTCAATCATTACCGGGAAGTAGTAGCTTTAACAATTTTTCCATTATTATCAACAACGACGCGTACCGTGCGAAGTATCGAACGTCCATCGGCCGTCGTGCCTTTTCCGGAGAAGACGAGCAAGCTTTTATCCCCGGTGTAAGCGCTGACCTTGGGCCGGCTCCCTTTTACATCTGGGAAGCGGCGATATATCTGTTCGCATACTGCTTTTAGCGTTTGTGAATCCATAGTAGTCTCGTCGCTCCAGACGGCCTAACGGATGCGGCGGCGCATAAAGGCGGGGATATCCAGATCGACATGGGAGCTGGAAAGTTCGACGGCCTGGGAGACCGGGATCGGGTTGGAACGCACGGCCTGGGCGGCCACCGGGATGGCGCTGGGCAGCGGTTCAGCCACAGGCGCAGGTTCGTGCCGTTTTACCACCGGGGCGGATTCCAGCGGTGTGGCGCCGATACCGGTAATGACCAGGATGACCTGCACGCGGTCCTGCATGCGTTCGTCCGTAATCACACCCGGGATGATGTCGGTGGAGTTGTTGGTCTTTTCCTGCAAGCAGGTCAGTGCGTCGGCCACTTCGATGAAGGTGAGGTCGCTGCCCCCGGTGAAATTGGCGATGATGCCCGTCACGTTATCGAGAGGGATGGACTCGAGCAATGGATGGTGTAAGGCTTTTTCGATGGCGTGCTGGGCTTTACCCTCGCCTTCGCCGTAGCCAATGGACAGGATCGACCCGCCGCCCATCTGCATCATCTGGCGGATGTGGGCGAAATCGACGTTGATCATCCCCGGCTGGGTGATGAGCTCGGTGATGCCCTGGACGCCCTGGCGCAGGACGTCGTCGGCCATGCGGAAAGCCAGTTCCAGCGAAAGGTCACGGGGCGCAATCTGCAGCAGGCGGTCGTTGGGCACGGTGATGAGCGTGTCGCAGTACTGGCGCAGTTTGGCCAGACCTTCGTTGGCGTTCTTCTGGCGCCGGCCGACCTCAAAGCTGAAGGGGGTAGAGACAATGGCAATGGTCACCGCACCCAGGGAGCGCGCCACCCGGGCTGCGATGGGGATCGACCCCGTGCCGGTGCCGCCGCCCATGCCGGCGGTGAGGAAAACCATGTCAGCCCCGGCCAGGGCAGTATTGAGCTCACGATAACTTTCTTCTGCGGCCGCCTCCCCGATCCGTGGATCGCCACCGGCGCCCAGGCCACGCGTGAGCTTGGGCCCGATCTGGATCTTGGTGGGAGCCAGACTGTTTTTCAGTGCCTGTGAGTCTGTGTTGGCTGCGATGTAGTCCACTCCGGTCAGGCCAAGCTCGATCATACGGTTAATCGTATTTGAACCGCCACCGCCCAGTCCGATCACTTTCAGGACAGGAGCTTTTACGTCTAAAGAAACAGGATGCCGAATCGGTTTTGTGGGAACGTTTAGATTCATAGGTCACCTCTCTGCCAGTTGTGTTGCAATACTCGTGCCATCTCCGCTAATCCGCTCGACGATACAGCCGGCCTGCGTGAGTTTCTCGACAATGTCATCCGGGAAAGAAGGCGAATTGCCTACAAGGGTCACCCGTACGGCGTGGGAGGCTTCGGAAGGCGAGAAGCCGATGGTGGGGCGATATTTCTTCACAAACGGCCGGATCACGTCCAGGTGCCAGTCGGCCACCCCCCATTCATAGGTGGGTAAAAGCAGGTAATGCTTGATGCAATGATGCTTCTCTGCGTGCGGGCTACCGGGAAAGAAGACGTTTTTCTCTTCGCCCTGGGGTGAGGGTATGTTGGCGACGGGCGCCGGCGATTCTTGTGCCTGCAGAGCATGATGCTCGGCGTACCAGGTTTTCATTTTCTCGACCACCGGAGAAACGTTTCCGCTTTCACTGTACCAGGCGTGGGACTGGTAGGGACTGTTGGGGCCGGTGGAGAGCAACCAGAAAGCTGCGGCGAACACTTCGGAGGGGATGGCTTCGGCTGGTTTTTCCGGCTCACCGGGGTCGTTGGGCGTCTCCTCACACAGCAACTGAGCGATGGCCAGAGTATTCGCGGAAAGCTGCTCGACAGAGTATTTAGAAGACTGGATGTGGAGCGGGTCAGCCGGCAGGCCGGCGCCCAATAGTAAGATGGGTTTGGGCGTCCCCAGGACGGCCGTGGTGATGGCCTTGTACCAATCGAAAATACGGAAGCCGCGCTGGTCCTGTTCCTGGGGCAGGGAGAAATATGGCCGGGCCTCTGGCCAGCGGTCCGGGCCGCCGGCGCCCCAGTTGAGATTGTGGTAGCCGCTCCAGGCATAGGCCGAAAGGACCAGGTTCAACAACAGTTCGTCTTGCTTCCTTTTTTGCAGTGATTCCAGCGTGGTGCGCAGGAAAGCCGTGTCCCAATAACTACCGCCCGGTTCCAAGGGTGGCAGGATCGGCGTCAGGCTATTCTGCGATGCCAGGCAGGCCAGGGGGACGTACTGGTCGAGGAAACGCTCGACCAGGTCTTGTTGGGCCCAACTGGTGGCAGGCCAGGCGTTGCGTGAATTGGGACGGTCGAAGAAGATGACCGCTTTGACGCCCCAGCGACCGTAGGCCGAGAGGATGGGGCGTAATTCACTGGCCTCCGGAGGGTTGATCAGCGGCAGACCAAAGTGGATGATGGGCTCGATGCCGGCCTGGATCAACCCTTCGATGAAATGCTCCGGGATGGCCCGGTCGAAGGGTGATTGCAGCACGAGCCAGGAGATTCCCATGCTTTCCAGCTCGGGTAACCAGGTTTGTAAGTCGCTATCACGATAATGGATTGAGTCGGGAAAATAATGCATCCCCAGGCGGTTTTTGGGAGTCGTAAACGGAAGTTGGTAGGAGTCCATGGCCATTCTCCTGGAAAAAGATCTAACGTACGTGTTCATGCCCTAACGGAGCAAGATACATGCCATGTCTGTGCTTTTGGGCATCCTCTGCTATAATTCACTGCAATGATCCTGGTTACCGGCGGCACGGGTTTTATCGGAAAAGTGCTCATACGTCAGCTTGTGGAGTTAGGAAGGCCTGTTCGGACCCTGTTGAGGCCCTCTTCGTATTCTCCCAACCTTCCCCGGGGAATTCCCGTGGAAGCGGCCGTTTGTAGTTTGCGAGACGAACGCGGCTTGTTGGCGGCTATGAAAGACGTGGACGTGATCTTCCACCTGGCCGGAGGGGAGCGCCTGGGGGCGCGCTCTGACCTGACCACGGTGGACGTCGAGGGGACCCAGGCGATAGCGCGGGCCGCCGTACAGGCCGGCGTGGAGCGCATGTTTTACGTCAGCCACCTGGGCGCCGACCGCGCTTCGGCCTACGCGGTGCTCAAGGCCAAGGCGATTGCCGAAGGGCACATCGTCAACAGTGGTATTCCATACACCATATTCCGTTCAGCGGCTGTGTTTGGTATGGGGGATCGTTTCACCGTCCCGCTGGCGCGCATGCTGCACCGGGCGCCGGGGGTGTTCTTCCTCCCTGCCGGGGGCGAAACCCGCATCCAGCCCATCTGGGTGGAAGACCTGGTCACCTGTATGGTCCTGGCCATGGACGATCCTGGTACGGGGAACCAGCTCATCGAGGTGGGAGGAGAAGATTACTTCACCTTCCGCCAGGTGATCGAGATCATCCAGGCCAAAATCCATACCCGCCGTTCGCTGATCCCGCTTTCCCCGGCCTATTTACGCATCCTGTCTCTGTTTATCGAGCAGTCGTTCCCTGAATTTCCAATTTCGATCTTCTGGCTGGATTACCTGGCGGCAGATCGCACCTGTGCTCTGGATACTTTACCGCGCCGGTTTGGATTATTACCTGCCCGTTTCGCGCAGCGTTTAGATTATTTACAACAGCCGTTCAATTATCCGTATCAGAAAAGAGGCAAATAACATGGCAGGTCGCCAGGCATTCTGTGTCCATGGTCATTTTTACCAACCTCCTCGTGAAGACCCGCTGACGGGAGAAATCCCGCTCGAGCCGGGAGCGGCGCCTTACCACAACTGGAACGAGAAGATCCACGATCAGTGTTATCGTCCCAATGCGGAGCTGGAGAATTACAGCCGCATCAGTTTTAACGTGGGTCCGACGCTGTTAGAATGGATGGAAAATTACGATCCCAATACGCTGCTCAAGATCGTCGAGCAGGAACGCAAGAACTTCGAGCAGTACGGCGTGGGCAATGGGATGGCCCAGGCGTATAACCACACCATCCTACCCCTATCGCCCAAGCACGATAAGATCACCCAGGTATTGTGGGGGATCGTAGATTTTGAATATCGTTTTGGGCATAAGCCCGAGGGCATGTGGCTACCGGAAACCGCAGTGGATCTGGAGACCCTGGAAGTGCTGGCCGAGAGTGGCATCCGTTTTACCATCCTGGCGCCCTGGCAGGCGGAACAAAACAACGTCGATGTCAGCCAGCCCTATTGGGTGGAGCTGCCACAGGGCGGCCGGATTGCGGTGTTCTTTTACCAGCAGGATTTGAGCACGCGCATCAGTTTCGACCCCACTTCAACCGTAAACGCAGATAATTTTCTGCGTAAGCTGCTGCTGCCCAAATTTCCGCCCTTCCGGGATGGCAGTAGCCCGGACCAGCTGCTCATGATCGCCTCCGACGGCGAGCTCTACGGGCACCACCAGCCCTTCCGCGATAAATTTCTGGCGTACCTGATGGACGGGGCGCTGAAGGGGCAAACGCTTCAGGCGACCTACCCTTCTTTGTGGTTGCAGCAATCTCCGCCCACCCGGACGATCCGCATCCGCGAGAATACATCGTGGAGCTGCCACCATGGGGTGCTGCGCTGGTCGGGGGTGTGTGGCTGTGCGCCGCACAGTGAGTGGAAGTCGCCGCTGCGCCAGGCGCTCAACCTCCTGGCCGAAAAGATCGACGATGAATATCTTAAGGTGGTCGGGCCGTGGTTGGATGATCCCTGGCGGTTGCGGCATGCCTACATCGACGTGATGCGCAAACATACCCGTATCGAAGAACTGGCCTTTGCTATCCTGGGCTGGACGCCGGACGAAACCACTTTGTCTCACCTGGAATGCCTGTTGGCAGCCCAGTTCGAGCGGCAGCGGATGTTTACTTCCTGCGGTTGGTTCTTCGACGATTTCGACCGGATCGAGCCGAGGAACAACATTGCCTACGCTGCCCAGGCCGTTTGGTTGACCTACCTGGCGACGGGGGCGGACCTGGCAGGCCTGGCCATCGAGGCTTTGAAAAAAGTAAAGAGCTGGCGTTCGGGCCTGAGCGCCGACGTGGTCTTTACCCACCACCTCAAGCGGGCCAGCGAGTACCAGAAACTGTTGCAGCGCAGCCAGGGTTAATTAATCGCCGGCTGCTGTGATCAGGCGCTCAACCTGGTATTCGGAAGCCTGCTCGGCCTGCAGCAGCTCCAGCGCCGTCTGATAAGCCCCCAGAACCTCTTCCAGCTGGTCGGTAGCCGTGCGGGTGGGGTCCCCATGGTTGGCGAGCAGGGTGACGACGACCATGTACCACAGGAAGCTCTCGAAGGCTTCCTGGTTGAACCACAGCACGTCCTTGTAGCGATTGACGTTGAGGTAATGCTGGACGTCTCCGTCTGCCAGCCAGGTCTCCAGGATCTGGCGGTTGGATTGTCCCTCGGAACGGGCGTACCAGTTCTGATAGGTGGTCATGAGGCGTACGGCGTTGACCATTTGCCAGGCTTCGGCTTCCTGGCGTCCCATTTCTACGTAGGCGTTGACCAGGATCGAGCCAAGCTGCCATTCGTCGATCCAGGTGCGGCTCTGGCTCTCGTAGAGATCCTGTGTAGCCATTTT
>JAAZNB010000237.1 GCA_012798515.1 Chloroflexota bacterium | reverse complement strand
GAAACGTGACCAACAGCAGCCTCTAAATCACCACGTAGTGCGGGAAATGATTCTCGGTTATCAACCGGGTCTTTGTAATCTGTTTTGTAACAACGTTTGCAAATTCCACCGAGGGCATTGGCCCTCGGTTTTGTTTTTTCAGGTGCAGGCTGCTGATGTTAAGTGTCAATCAAATCTCAAAAAATTACGGAATCCAGACCATCCTCACGGACGTGTCTTTTACGGTCAACGCCGCCGAGCGAGTCGGGCTGGTAGGCCCCAATGGGTGCGGCAAGACCACCCTGCTGCGCATCCTGGTGGGCGATGAACGCCCCGACACAGGCAAAGTGCTGTTCAACCCGGCCGGTTTACAGTTGGGCTACCTTCCCCAGGGCCTGCAGCCGGGTGAGGACGAGACCATCGGCAGCTACCTGGGCAGCCTGCAAGGCGACAGCGAGGCCCTGGCCGGGCAGCTGGAACAGCAGGCCGAGGCGCTGGTGTCGTCCCCGGACGATTCCCGGTTACATTTGGCCTACGACCGCACCTTACAACGCTACGAAAATGCCCTGGAGAGCGCTCGCCGCGCCCCGGAGGTGCTGGCCTCGTTGGGGCTGGAAGAATATTCACCCGCCACGCCGGTGCGCATCCTCAGCGGTGGGCAAAAGACGCGCCTGGCACTGGCCGGGGTGTTACTGTCCGGTCCGCAGCTCTTGCTGCTGGACGAGCCTACCAACCACCTGGATATCGCCATGCTGGAATGGCTGGAAGACTGGCTGGCGACCTTTCGGGGTGGCGTACTGGTCGTCTCCCATGACCGCGCCTTTCTCGACCGGGTAGCCACGACCATCCTGGAGCTGGACGCCGCCAGCCACACCACCCGGGCTTACCCGGGCAACTATACCGCTTACCTGGAGCAGAAAGTGGCCGAGCGCGAGAAGCAGTGGCAGGCCTACAGCGACCAGCAGGACGAGATCGAAGATCTGAAGCACGCTGCCGCCCAGGTGCGCAGCCTGGCCCGCCCGCACAAGGGCGGCAAGGCCGACAGCGGCGACAAATTCGCCAGAGGGTTCTTCATCAATCGCAGCCTGGGCACCATCCGGCGCGCCAAGAACCTGGAACAACGCCTGGAGAAACTCACCGGCGAAGAAAAACTGGACAAACCCGGCCGGCAGTGGCAGATGAAGATCGAATTCGGCGAGGTGGCGCCCAGCGGGCGCGATGTGCTCACCCTGGAGAATCTCTCGGCCGGTTACCCCGGAAAGACCCTGCTCAGCAGCGTCGACCTGGTGCTGCGCTCTGGGGCCCGGGCGGCCCTGGTGGGGCCCAACGGAGCCGGCAAGACTACCCTGCTGCGCACCATCGCCGGGCAGCTGCCGCCCCTGGCAGGCCGGGTGCGCCTGGGCGCCGGCGTGCGGCCGGGCTGGATGGCTCAGGAACAGGAAGACCTCGACCCGGCCTCTACCCCACTGGAAACCATCCAGCGCGAGTTGGCCGGCGGCGAGACCGAGGCGCGCGCCTTCTTGCACAAGTTCCTCTTCTCGAGCGACGAGGTCTTCACCCCGGTGGGCAAACTATCCTACGGTGAACGGGCCCGGCTGTCGCTGGCGCGGCTGGTCGGGTTGGGCTGCAACCTGTTGCTGTTGGACGAACCGATCAACCATCTGGATATTCCCGCCCGGGCGCGCTTCGAGCAGGCCCTGGCGGCCTACGAAGGCACCGTCCTGGCCGTGGTCCACGACCGCTATTTCATCGCAGGCTTCGCCAGCGAAATATGGGAAGTAAGCGGCCAGGGAATTCAGCGTGAGGAAAAGCGGGATCCTGCCGGATAGAAACGGCGCTTCTCTTGCCGCATCCCCGCGCTTAAGAGATAATGAGGGCGGGAACGAGGAACAATGCAGACTGGCTTGAAATACATTCAACTTGCCCATGGAAGGTTAGATTTTCCGGTTTACCTGCCGGATGCTACCTTTGGAGTGGTACGAGCGGTGGACGCGCCGGACCTGGTCGCCTGCCAGGTGCAGGCGCTGGTAATGAACACCTTCCACCTGATGCAGCGCCCGGGCTCCAGCACGGTGCAATCACTGGGTGGCGTGCACCGCATGAGCGGCTGGCAGCGCCCAATCGTCACTGACTCGGGCGGTTTCCAGGCCTACTCGCTCATCCGCCAGAACCCCAAGTTTGGCAGCCTGAGCGACCGCGGCCTGAGCTTTCAACCCGAGGGGGCCGAGCGCAAGTTCCAGCTCACCCCGGAGAAGAGCGTGCAGCTCCAATTCGCCTACGGCAGTGACGTGGTCATCTGCCTGGACGACCCCACTCACGTGGACGCCTCGCTGGACGAGCAGCGCCTCTCGGTGGAACGCACTATCACCTGGGCCAAACGCAGCAAGCAGGAGTACGAACGCCAGTGGAAACAGCGCCGCCTGGAAGCCGAGCGCCGGCCGTTATTGTTCGGCGTCATCCAGGGCGGCGGTGTGCCCGACCTGCGCAAACGCTGCGCCGACGCCCTGTTAGAGATCGGCTTCGATGGCTTCGGCTACGGGGGCTGGCCGCTGGACGGCGATGGGAACCTGCTGACCGACATCCTCGGGCTGACGCGCGAGCTGGTGCCCAATACCCTCCCCATGCACGCCCTGGGCGTGGGTCACCCCGAAAACGTGGCCGCCTGCTACCGGCTGGGTTACGACCTGTTCGACAGCGCCATGCCCACCCGCGACGCCCGCCACGGGCGCCTATACACCTTCACAACGGCCCAGGCGCTCGACGGCCGCTGGCTGGAGTATGTTTACGTGGCCGACGATCGCCACATCAAGAGCGACCGGCCGGTCTCGGAATTTTGCGACTGCCACACCTGCCGTCATTTTTCGCTGGGCTACCTGCGCCACCTGTACAAGCTCAACGACAGCCTGTATCCCCGCCTGGCAACCATCCACAACCTGCGTTTTATGACCCAGCTGACTGATCGCATGCGGGAGTCCGCCGCATGAGCCAGCCGGATGACCTGGATGAGCTGGTCGCGGCCGTGCAGGCCGGCGCCCACTATCGCGCCATCGACACCGGGCTGGTGCGGCGCCTCGGCGCCCAGGAACTGGCCAAAGGGCGCCCTTTCAAAGCAGCCGTCAAGGCGACGCGCAATAAGTTACACCAGGTCGGCGGGGCCTATCAGGAAGGCGGCATCGATTACCCCCGCGGCCTGGCGCGCCTGGAAAGCCTGCCCGGTAACCTGGGCGACCCCGGCCTGAGAACCTTCTGCCAGGAGATGATGCAGCAGCACGCCTCGACCCGCGAGCGCCTGCCCTACCTGGAGGATTTTTACGCTGCCGTGTTCGACGGCCTGCCCCCGGTGAGCTCACTGCTCGACCTGGCCTGCGGCCTGAACCCCCTGGCGCGACCCTGGATGCCCCTGGCGCCCCAGGCTGTCTACACGGCCTGTGACATCTACACCGACCTGGCGGCTTTCTTGAACCGCTTCTTTGCCCACAGTGGCCAGCCCGGTTCGGCCGGGGTCTGCGACCTGACCCGCCAGGTCCCCCAGGCGGCAGTCCAGGTGGCCCTGCTGTTGAAGACCATTCCCTGCCTGGAACAGGTAGATAAAGACATCGCCGCCCGCCTGCTGGATGGGATTGCCGCCAATGTGCTGGTGGTGTCATTCCCGGCCCGCAGCCTGGGCGGCCGGTCGAAGGGTATGCTGCAGAACTATGCCGCCCACTTTATGGACCTGCTGGCCGGCCGGGAGTGGG
>JAAZNB010000236.1 GCA_012798515.1 Chloroflexota bacterium | reverse complement strand
GGGTTCTCGATGGCCTGGGCTCCCTGGGGGATGTACGCCTGGCGGCGGTTGTTGTCGGTGGCCTGCCGGCCATAACGGGCAAAACGGGACTTGATTTGTTCCCATAACTCGGGCCGGAACTCGATGTCTACCCCCATGGCCTGGGCGACGGCCAGGCGGGTGGGGTCATCCACCGTGGGCCCCAGGCCGCCCGTGGTGATGATGATATCGCAGCGCGTGAGCGACTCGCGAATGGCCTGGGCGATTCTCTCGGCGTTGTCGCCGATCATGGTGGTGCGATAAAGATCTATACCGGCATCTCTAAAGGTGCGCGCTAAGAACTGGGTGTTCGTGTCCTGGATCTCTCCCAGGAGTAGTTCGGTACCAATGGCGATAATTTCCGCTGCGGGCATTTCGACTCCAAATGCTTGGATATATTACGTTTTAATTGTACGACAATTCAGGTATTGGGGTAAAATTCAAGCAGTTCGATTTGTGGCATTCTACTATGACCTGGCAAAAACTGCTATGTCCGGCGGGGGAAAATGACCTGCCGAATGACCCTGGAACTTTCACAATCGAAATGAGCAGCGTGATTCTTGTTGTAGGCGTTAGTGTAGCATGAAATAAGAAAATGTCAAAACAGGATCACGGCGCCTGAGGAACGTACGGGGCGACTGCGGATCCTATACCAAGGATGCTCCCATGCGCATTGGGGTAATGGCAGATGTTTATCAAACGCATTTAAGCGGCGTTACCAATCATATTCGACTGAATAAAGAATATTTCGAGGGGCAAGGACACCAGGTGTACGTCTTTGCCTTTGGGCCTAAAAACCCAACCCGGCAGGACGAGTCACTCTGCATCGCCCCGGGGCTGCCCCTGACCCACACCTATTATTGGGGGGCAGGCTATCCTCAGGAGTTCGTGCGTTTGCTGCAGAGCATGGATATCGTCCACGTCCACCATCCCTTTGTGAGTGGGCGCCTGGCGGTCAAGTACTGCCACGACCGGGGCGTCCCGCTGGTGTTTACCAACCATACCCGTTACGACCTATACTTGCGTTACTACTTGCCCTGGATGCCGCCGCGCCTGGGCGAAAGGTACTTGAAAAGCTACCTGCCCGGTTTTTGTCGAACGATGGACTGTGTGATCTCCCCTTCGCAGAGCATCAAACAGGTGCTACAAACCTGGGGCGTCGACGCCAATATCCGCGTCATCCCCAATGGGGTGAATACCGGGCTGTATAAGACCAACACAGGCATGTTGAACCGGCTGGCGTATGGCTTTCGTAAAGAAGACGTCGTGCTGGTCTACGTTGGCCGGGTCTCCAAAGAGAAGAACTTACGCACTTTGTTCGAGGCGTTCCGCATCGCGGCCGCCCAGAACGAGCGCATCAAGCTGCTGGTGGTGGGCGACGGCCCCGAACGGGCTTATCTGGCGCAATACGTCCTGACTCATGGCCTGTGCGACCGGGTTACCTTTACCGGCCAGGTCGAATATGAACGGGTGGTCGATCTGCTGGCCCTGGCGGACGTTTTTGTAACTGCCTCGATCAGCGAGGTAATGCCGTTGACTTTGATCGAAGCCTTGGCCGCCGGAATGCCGGTGTTAGGGGTGGCTTCCCCGGGCATCTCTGATATCGTCCAGGATGGATTCAACGGTTTCACCACCCGGGAAGATGCCCAATGCCTGGCAGAAAAGATCGTTGTCCTGGCCCAGGACACGGCGCTGCGCATGCGCCTGTCCTTTCAGGCGCGCCAATCTGCCCAATGTTACACGGTGGAACGCACAGCTGCGCAACTGTTGAGCCTGTATACCGAGGTGATCGCAGCCAGGCAGGCCGGCCGGCC
>JAAZNB010000235.1 GCA_012798515.1 Chloroflexota bacterium | reverse complement strand
TGGCCGCCCTGCTCTACCTGGGAGTGGCCGGGATGCCACCGGGCCCGCCGGCCGGCCTGGCCCTGGGTCTCGGGCAGCCCGTGCTGCTCATCGGCGGCGCCTGGCTGGGACGCTACGCCGTCCGCCGGCTGAAGGAGAAGATCACCTACCCGCGCACCGGCTACGTGCTGTACCGCAGTTCCAGCGGCCGCCAGCGCTGGATGCGCGCCGGCCGCTCGGCCGGCATCGGGGCGCTGGTGGCCATCGTCGTCATCCTGGTCAGCCACCAGGTGGGCGACCACTGGGTGCCGGCCATCAGCGGCGGGTTGTTCTGCCTGGCCATGCTGCTGGTCTCGGCCCGCATGGGGCTGGTGCGCTTCCTGTGGCTGGGCGTGGCGGTGGCCCTGATCGGCATCCTGACCACCCTGCTAGACCTGCCCACCCTGTACGACACGGCCCTATTCTTCGGCCTGTTCGGGCTGGCCTGGCTGGCCAGCGGCGGGCTGACCCTGCTGGATTACCTGCGCAACACCCAACCGCTGCCGGAGGGGGAATAATCGCGTGGAAACCGAGGAGAAAAAAGACCTGCGCAGCCTGGTGGAGCTCAACCGCATCATCCACGAACCGGCGCGAATGATGATCCTGGCCATTTTGCTGGCCGCGGAGAAGGCCGATTTCGTCTATTTGCAGCGTGAGACGGGGCTGACGCGCGGCAACCTGTCTTCGCACCTGTCTAAACTGGAAGAGGCCGGCTACGTGAGCATCGAAAAGGGCTTCCGCGGCAAGGTGCCGCAGACGCTGCTCAGCCTGACCCCGGCCGGGCGCGCAGCCTTCACCGCCTACCGGGAGCAACTGCGCAGCCTGGTGGAACGTATATCAGAATAAGCACCCATCCGAAAATTGGGAATCTGCACACCCGCGGCGAAGATCGCCCGGGGCGCAATAGAGGAGTAGAAACGATGAGCAGTTACGCTGTTCGCACCCGCGACCTGCAGCGCAGCTTTGGCAGCCTGCGCGCCGTCAATGGGATTACCTTCGAAGTGGAACGAGGTACCGTGTTTGGATTCCTGGGCCCCAACGGCTCGGGCAAGACCACCACCATCCGCATCTTGCTGGGCCTGCTGGATCCCAGCGGAGGACAGGCCGAGGTACTGGGGTACGACACCCGCACCCAGGCGGCCGAGATCCGCCAGCGCAGCGGGGCTTTACTGGAACACACCGGGCTGTACGAGCGCCTGAGCGCTTACGACAACCTGGAGTTCTACGGCCGGGTGTGGCACATCCCCGCCGGGGAACGCCGGGCGCGCATCCGCGAGGTGCTGACCAGGCTGGCCCTATGGGAGCGCCGCGAGGAGATCGTGGCCGGTTGGAGCCGGGGCATGAAGCAGAAGCTGGCCGTGGCCCGCGCCCTGCTGCACCGCCCGCAGATCGTCTTCCTGGACGAGCCCAGCGCCGGGCTGGACCCGCTGGCCACGGCCGGGCTGCAAGACGACCTGGCCGAGATGGCCCGTCAGGAGGGGGTGACCGTCTTCCTGACCACTCACAACCTGGCCGAGGCCGAGAAGCTGTGCCAGCGGGTGGCCGTCATCCGCCAGGGGCGCCTGCTGGCCGTCGATTCGCCCGACGGGCTGCGCATCGGCCAGGGCGGGGCGCGCATGACCGTCCTGGGGCACGGGCTCACCCCGCCGGTGCTGGAGCAGCTGCGCCTGCGCCCCGAGGTGGCCGGCGCTCACCTGGAGAATGGTCACCTGGTGATCGACCTGCGCGGTACGGTGGATACGGCCCCGCTGGTGCAGTGGCTGGTGATGCAGGGCGTCCAGATCGAGGAAGTGCGCAAGGGCAAAGCCAGCCTGGAAGAAGTGTTCTTGACGTTAATGGAGGAAGGCCATGTTCACTGACATCGTTACCATCATCCACAAGGAGTGGAAGGAGATTTTCATACAGCGCGGCAGCGCCCGCAGTGGGTGGGCCAGCGTACTGGTGATCCTGGGCGTCGTGGGCGTGCTCATGCCCCTGCAGAGCGGGCGTGAATGGCTGGAGAACCCGCTGCTCACCGTGGTGTGGTCCTGGCTGCCCATCTTTTTGACCATCCACATGGTGACCGACGCCATCGCCGGTGAGCGTGAGCGCCACACCCTGGAGACCCTGCTGGCCAGCCGGCTCTCCGACCTGGCCATCATCCTGGGCAAGCTGGGCGCCGCCGTGCTGTACGGCTGGGG